>JAFYBD010000249.1 GCA_017540385.1 Lentisphaeria bacterium | reverse complement strand
GTTCTCCAGATTCTCAAAGCCCAGCGGCGTATGGGTGGACAGATAGACCGTGGGATTCTCGCGGATGAACGCGCGCACGCGGTCCAGTGGATCCCGGGCGGCCTGGACGTCCTCGAAGCCGCGAACAACAAGAAGGCCGAGACCCTCTACGCCGCCATCGACGGATCCGACGGGTACTACCGCAACCCGGTCTGCCCCTGCAGCCGTTCCAAGATGAACGTCGTCTTCCGTCTCCCCTCCGAAGAACTCGAAGCCAAATTCATCGAAGAGGCCAAGGCGGCCGGCATGATCGGTCTCAAGGGGCACCGTTCCGTCGGCGGCATCCGCGCCAGCATCTACAATGCGATGCCGCTCGAAGGCGTGGAACACCTCGTCTCCTTCATGCAGGATTTCAAGAAGAACAACTGATCTGACCGGATGGTGTCGTCATGCTCGACCGCTACTCCGTATTAGACGGCCGCATCGCCCACTCCGATGCAGGTTCCATCCCCGTCGACGTCTACGTCAGGCCCGACGGGGAGGAACGCGCCTACCTCACCGACGAGCTGGGGATCGACCCCCACACCCTCGCGTCCTCCATCGACCCGGACGAAACGCCGCGTATCGAGTTCGAGGACGAGTACATCGCCATCATCCTCAAGTATCCCAAGAACTATTCGGCGGACGACAATTTCCTGTTCCGCGTGAAGTCCATGGGCATCTTCCTCTTCGCCGAACGGGTCGTCCTGGTCGTCGACGAGGATTTCCCGCTCCTCTTCACAGGCAAGTTCGCCACCAGGGTCTACACCCGCCAGGACGTCCTGCTCCGGGTGCTGACCCAGACCATCCGCCATTTCGAGAGCCACCTGCGCGTGATCAACATGTGCAGCGACGAGATCGAGACCCAGCTGAACGAATCCAACGACAGCAGCAGCCTGCTCGACATGTTCACGCTGGAGAAGGGACTCGTCTACTACGTGAACGCCCTCAGCGGCAACCGGCGCGCATTCGAGCGCATCCGGGCCGGCGCTTACAAGTTCCAGTTCACCGAGGAGAACATCGAGCTGCTCGACGATCTCCAGATCGAGAACCGCCAGTTCCTCGACCAGGCCCAGGTCTACTCGCAGGTCCTGTCCGGACTCATGGACGCGCGCGCCAGCATCATCAACAACAACCTGAACGTGCTGATGAAGAACATGAACGCCATCGTGATCGCGGTCGCCATCCCGACCTTCTTCACCGGCGTCTTCGGCATGAGCGAGTTCACCAGGTTCTTCTGCGGCGACGTCGAGGGGAAATACTGGTACATCTCGTTCCCCGTCTTCTTCATCCTGATGACCGCCCTGGCGTTCTTCGTTTTCTGGCTCATCAAGAAATTCGAGAAACACTGATCCCGCCATGCCCATCTTCGAATACACCTGCGTCAAATGCGGCCACAAGTTCGAGGCGCTCCTCAAATCCGCCTCGGAATCCGCCCCGGACTGCCCCGAATGTCATGCGAAGGGCGCGAAACGCATGCTTTCACGTTTCGCAGCCGCTTCGAAGACCGAATTCGGCTCCTGCAAGATGTCCGAGGACTGCATGGCTTCGGCGCACGCGGGCGGCTGCGGCTGCTCCGGCTGCTGCCACCATCACCACTGATTCATGGTCAAGACCGAACTCAAAGCCCTGCTCGAACGCCTCGGGATCGCCCCGAGCAAGCGTCTCGGCCAGAATTTCCTCGTCGACGACCAGTTCCGCGCGAAGATCATCCACGAAGCCGATCCGAAGCCGGACCAGTGCATCCTTGAGGTCGGTCCCGGTCTCGGCGCGATCACCCGCGGCCTCGTCGCCTCCGGCGCGTCCGTGACCGCCATCGAGTTCGACCGCAAGCTCGCGGCCTATCTCCGCACCGCCGTCGTCCCGCTCGGGCTCCGCCTCATCGAAGCCGACGCATGCCGGGTCAAATACGACGAGCTCTTCCCCGGCGACTTCCGCGTGATCTCCAATCTCCCCTACAGCGCCGGCACCATCGTGGTCGCGAAGCTGCTCGACCTCGAAACTCCCCCCTCCGACATGCTCCTGATGCTTCAGAAGGAAGTCGCGGAGAGGTTCCTCGCCGCGCCCGGCACCGCTGATTATTCCGCCCTCACCGCGCGCATCGCCGCGGTCTACGAGGGCCGCATCGTCCGCATGGTCCCGCCGGAAGTCTTCTATCCGGCCCCGTCGGTCGACTCCGCGCTGCTCGCCCTCACGCGCCGTCCGGCCATCCCCTCGCGGCAGGTCCGCATCCTGCTTTCGCGCCTCGCACGGACGTCGTTCGCGCACCGCAGGAAGAAGATGTTCAAGCAGGCCGCCGCGGTCTTCGGCGCCGACCTCATCGCGTCCGCCATGGCCGAAGCCTCGGTCGATCCCGACATCCGCGCGGAACGCGTCTCGCCGGAACAGTTCATCCGCATGGCGGAGCACATCGCGGCTCGGACGCCGGAACAGCCGGAAACGCCCTCCGAAGCCGCCTGCGACGACGAAACGCCGGAATCCGGCATCACGGATTGATCGACCCCCTCCCCCGCTGAAAACACCCCTTTTTAATGCGCCCCGGCCACCCTTCGGGTCAGTCGTAGATCGCGTAGGTGTAGATGCGTCCCTCGATCAGGCCCCAGTTCAGGTCGGGCGGCATGTTCTCCTCGTCGCGCGCGATGAAGATGCCGTGCTCGCCGTTGTACCAGCCCTTGCTGGTCATGAAGTACACGCCGTACTCGTCGGCGCGGATCGCGACCGGCTTCACGGTCTCCAGGAACTTTTGTCCGAACTTGTCGAGCGGGATATCCTCGAGCTTGCCGTACAGCGGGGTCAGCTCCAGCGCCCGGGCTTCGAGCGTCTCGTGCTGCTCCGTGAGGTACGTCACCGTGTCGTCCGGCGGATAGAACTTGATCCGGTGGTTCTCGCTGAAGTCCAGCGCCCAGATTGTCGCCCAGATCGTGAGCACGAAAAGAAAGAAGAACACCGTCCCGCGGAAGAACATGGTCCAGCACCATTCGCCGAACTCCTTCAGCATCACGGCGCGTTTTTCCGGGTCGCGGCAGCGCTCGATGAAGTCGCGGACGGACTCCTTGAGCGGCTTCTCTGGTTCGGGTTCGGGCTCGGGTTCGGGCTCCTCTTCGTCGAGCTCGTCCAGGAACTTGTTGATCGCGTCCAGCGCCCGGCGGAACTTCGATTTTGGCGCGGCGTTTTCCGCCTCGGTCTGAGGCTGAGTCCCGGCCGCGTTTTCCGCCCCGTCCATGGCCGGTTCGACCGCGGAGGCGACGCTCCCGTCTGCTTGACGGGTTTCGGGCTCGTTCGTGGGTTCGGGGGCGGTCATGGCGTGTCTTTCGTTGGGTTCTGGCGTGTTCGCGGTAGCAATAAGGGGTTTAATAATGTAACCCGTTCCCGGCGTTTTTTCAAGGGTATCTCTAAAAATTCGATCGGATGGATTTTCAGCGAATGGGCAAAAAGACCAATGCAGGAAGATTTGAGCGTGGCTACCTGAAGGTAACCACCGAAAATCTTGCCAGTTGGACTTTGTCCGGACGCGAAAAGCCGCCGAATACCAATTTTTAGAGGTGCCCTCAAGACCGCGCGCGCGATTTCCGTGCCAAAACGCCGTTTTTCCGCCGCGTCCGCTTGCAAATCGTCCCGCCGTGGGGTATAGTATTTTATCCTCAAACAACCAACCCCGGACCTCAAATGAGCAAAACCGCCGAATTCAAGACCAACGTCATGCGCATCCTGGAACAGGCCAAAGTGCCGTTCCGCCACCACTGCTACGTCGACTCCGGGGCCGTCTCCGGGCTCGAGGTCGCGGCCGCGCTCGGCCAGGACCCGGCGCGCGTCTTCAAGACGCTCGTGACCGTGGAGAAATCCGGCGAACACTTCGTTTTCGTGGTCCCGGTCGACTCCGAGCTCGACCTCAAAAAAGCCGCGAAGGCCGTCTCCGGCAAGTCCATCGAGATGATCAAAAGCAAGGAGCTCTTCCCGCTCACCGGCTACATTCACGGCGGCTGCTCGCCCATCGGCATGAAAAAGCAGTTCAAGACCGTGATCCACAGCTCAGCCGCCGACCTTGACGTCATCTTCTTCAGCGCGGGCAGGATCGGCTACCAGATCGAGATCGCGCCGTCCGACCTCGCGAAGGTCCTGCGTTTCACATACGCCGACGTCACCGTCTGACCCGCGCGGTTTCGTCCCCTTTCCGAGTTGTTGACACCCCGGCTTTTTCCCGCGCCGGGCAGTGGTCCCATTATATAGAATTGGTCCCGCTTTCGGCCCCTTTTTTCCCGGCAGAAAAAAAATGTTTATTTTCTGAATTTTTTTTGATTTTCCGGCTTGATTTTTTACCCCTTTCGTGTATCTTGTATGGTGTTCCCGCCACCCCAGCAGATACAACCCGAATAGTCTCGATTTTCAGGAGAAGACCCCAATGAAAAAAGCCGTCAATGCCGTCACGTTCATCTCACTCGCACTCGCAGCATCCGTTACTTACAATATTGTTCAGCACCAGCGTGCGAAAGGCATCCGCCCCGGAGCCTCTTCCGCCCCTCCGGCGTCTTCCGAACTCGGAGCCCCGGGCGACCCGACCACGCCGATCATCGAACCCGCCCTGAAAAACAACGGTTCCCGATTCGACTCCGCCGCTAACACGCCCGCTCGGATTTCGGGCGACATCACGTTCAAATCCGCCAGTTACGACCGCAACGACGAGGAGCTCACGATCGACTTCTCCGTGCCCGAATCGCGTTCGCTCGGTCGCGTCACGAATTCCTCGCTCGAGCTCACGCCGTCCGTCCCCGGCATGCACGTCTACACGCACGGCTCGCGCATCGTGGTCGGAGGCCGGTTCGAGCCCACCACGGAGTACCGCGTCCGCGTGAAGAAGGGCCTGCTCGCGTCTTCGGGCCAGGCCACGCTCGCGAACGACGCCGTTTTCGACTTCAAAACCCCGGACCTCGAGGAGCGCATGTCGTTCCTCTCCTCCGGCGAAATCTACCCCGTTTCCTACGGCAGGGTCGAACTGCCGTTCTCCTCGCAGAACGTGAAGAAGTTCCACGCCGAGCTCTACCGGGCGTACGAGAACAACCTCGGCATCCAGTCGATCCTGTGGGACACCGACTACATGAGCCTCGTGGCCGAAAAGGATCTCACGCTCTCCGACGCGAAGAACAAGCGCGTGAACCACATGCTCGACGTGACCTCGCTGCTGGCCGATCCGAAGGACTTCACGCCCGGATACTACAAGCTCGTCGTGAACTACTCCCGCGCCTCGTCCTGGGGCGGGACGTACGAGGAGACCATCACCCGCTCCTTCCTGCTCTCCGACCTCACGGTCGTGGCCATGGGCGGCGAGGAGACCGCGCCCGGTTCGTCCCCCCTCACGCTCGCCGTCCGCAGGATTTCCGACAATTCCCCGGTCGCTGGTGCCCGCTGCGAATTCCTGAGCAGGAAAAATCAGGTCCTCGCCACCGGGGAGACCGACGCGAACGGCCTGGTCACGGCGCAGCTGAACACCCTCGGACGCGACCCGAAATACCCCGACGGCCCGTACGCGGTCACGGTCCGGACCGGCAAGACCGAATCCGATCAGGAATTCGCCTGGTTCCCGCTTGAGATCGGCGTGAACGAGGCGGAGACCGCGCCGAACGCGTTCGTTTTCGCCGAACGCGGCATCCTGCGCCCCGGCGAAACGTTCCAGGCGTCGGCGTTCATCCGCGAACGCGCGAAGGAGCCGGGCTCGAACCGCGCGCTCATCTACGGCAAGCCCCTCAAAAACGCCCCGGTCAAGCTCACCGTGTTCTCGCCCGACGGCAAGCAGTTCTTCTCGAAGGACGTCACGACCGACGCAGCCGGGTTCGTCTCCGCTCCGGTCGCGGTCCCCGACACGGCAGTCTCCGGCATGTATTCCATCCATTTCGGGCTCGGCGACGCCGTCTGGGGCGAATCCTGGATCCGCGTGGGCTCCTACGTCCCCGACCGCATCCGCGCCAAGCTCGAGCACGGCCCTCTGCCCGCAGGGTCCGACGCCCTGAAGCAGCCCATCAGCGCGATTCTGTCCGCCGACTATTATTTCGGCACGCCCGTGCCCGAGGCGAACGCCAGACTCTACCTCGACTGCTCGCCCGGCGGCAAACGCCCCGACCACTGGGACGGCTGGGAAGTCGGCGACGCCTCCGCGTTCAACTACGACGATTTCGAGGCCGCAGGCACGGTCGCAAACGGCAAGGCGGAGTTCACCCTGCCCTCGTTCCAGTCGCGCGGCAGCTCGTTCGATCCCGTCCGGGTCGGCATCCAGGCGTCCGTTCAGGAGCCCGGCGGACGCTCCGTGACCGGGACCGACGTTTTCACGCTCTACCCGAGCTCGTGGTTCATCGGCCTGAAGCAGAAGGAGGACGCCGGGAAGGCCTGCATGATCGACGTGGCGCTGCTCACGCCTGAAAAAGGCCGGTCGGCCGAGCTTGGCGACGGGCGCGAGATCAGCTTCACCGTATTCTCGCGCAAGTGGGACTACGTGCTGGTGGACGAACACGACGGCTACCGCAGACGCTGGAGAGAGACTGTGTCCGAGGTCGCAGGAGCCGCGAAGACGCTCGCGATCCCGGCCGGAGCCGACCTGAGCGCGTTTACCTCGAAAATCGAGTTCGACCTCCCCTCCGGCTGCTACGACATCGTGGCCGAATACGGCGCGGGCATCCGCACGAAACTTCAGGTGTGGCACTCCGCCGGTGAATCCGGGCGGCGTTCCGGCGATCCCTCCGAACTCGTCTTCAAGACCGACGGCACGAAGAAACCCGGCGAAACCGCGCAGATCAAGTTCAACGCCCCGGTCGCGGGTGAACTCTTCTGCATCGGCAGTTTCGCCCCCGCGGGCTTCACGCAGAAAGTCGCCGCCGGTGAAAACACCGTCTCCGTGAAGATTCCGCCCGATTATCAGGCCGGCGAATACCACGCCGTGATGGCGCTGGTCGGCAGGCAGGGCGACGAATACGTCCTCTCGCGCGGCCTCGCCACGATCCCCGTCGACCATTCGGCGGAACACAAGCTGAACGTCTCGCTCACGGTCCCGGGCATCGTCCGGCCCGCATCCGAGGCGGAAGTCACGATCTCGCTCGCCGCGCCAGACGGAGCCCCCTCCGCCGGTCAGGTCTGCCTCTTCGCCGTGGACGAAGGCGTGCTCGCGCTCACCGGCTTCAAGACGCCCGACATCTACCGTCACTTCTATCAGGCGGGCATCCCCGCGCCCTCGCTGTATGAAGCCTACAGCACGCTCTTCCCGAAGCTCAAACTCCGTCCCGACGGCACCATCGGCGGCGGCGACGGTCCGAACGCCCAGGCGGCGATGAAGGCGTCCAACCTGAAGATGAAGGACGCCGTCCGCCTGATCGCGCCCCCCGTGAAGGTCCCGGCGTCGGGTTCCGCCACACTCAAAGTCAACATCCCCGACCACTCCGGCTCGCTGCGGTTCATGGCGGTCGCCTCCGCCGACGACCGCGCGGGCTCCGGTTCGCGCGAGGTCATCGTGCGCACCCCGGTCAGCCTGACCGTCTCCGCTCCGCGCGTGCTCGCTCCCGGCGACGAGGCCGTCCTCACGGTCCGCGCGTTCAACCACGACGCGAAGAACGGCGCAGTGAAGTTCACGCTCGCCCTGCCCGATTCCCTCGAACTCGTCGGCGACGCCCCCGTGCTCAGCGCGCTCGCACCCGGCGAAACGAAGGACCTCTCCATCCGCGTGAAGGCGCTCGACAAAGTCGGTGAAGGCACGGTCGGCGCCATACTCGCGGTCGGCTCCGAATCCCGCATCGAATCGCTCCCGATCACCGTGCGAGCACCGAATCCGCCGCAGACCGTCACGAAGTTCGCCACGGTCGCTCCGGGCAAGACGCTGACCATCGACCTGCCCGCAGAGTTCGCGACCATGCACACCGCCACGCTCTCGGTCTCCTCTTCGCCCGCGGTCGGCGTGACAGGCGCACTCGACTGGCTGAACCGTTATCCGTACGGCTGCCTGGAGCAGACCGTGTCCGCCGCTTTACCGTTCCTCTCCACCGCTTCGCTCGTGAAGAGCGGCCTGCTCGACGCCGAGGTCGCCGACACGATGGCCTCGAAGGTCCCGGCCGCATACGCCAGGATCCTGCCGATGATGGCCGGCGACGGCGCATTCTCCATGTGGCCGGACGTGCGGAAGGAATGGCCCGAGGGGACCGTGTACGCCGCGCACTTCATCTTCGAGGCCGAAGCGGCGAAACGCATCGTGGTCGATCCCGAGGTCAAACGCTCCATCTCCTCGTATCTGCTCCGGCTCGCGAACAGCGCGGGCAACTACAAGCCCGAGCTTCGCGCCTACGCGACCTACGCGCTCGCAGTCTCCGGCAACCGCGATTTCGCCATCCCCGCCCGCAACATTCTCGCGGGCAGGCAGCCCGGTTTCGCGACGTTCCTGGCCTCGGCCGCCCTCATCCGCGGCGGTTTCGCGGGCGACGGCGCGGAGGCGTTCAAACAGGCGCTCTCCGACACGAGCTGGCTTTACAAGACCGCGCCCGCGGTCGGCATCACCGACACCACCTCGCGCGCCGGCATGGCGCTGGACGTCATCATGAAGTGCGACCCGAAGGGCTGCAAGGCCGAAGCGGCCGAACTCGCCGCGTTCCTCGCCGGACGCATCCGCAAGGACGGCAACTGCTGGGGCGCGACGCAGTCCAACGCCTGGGCGAGCATGGGGCTCGCGGCGTTCGCGGAGCATTATCCGCCCGCAGAAATGAACGGCGAGATCACGCTCTCCATCCGCGGCTCCGAGAAGGAAACGTTCACGGCCCCGACGACGAAGAACGTGCTCACGAGCGAAAAGACCGTCGTCGCGAACAACGGCGCGGCCGATCTCTTCGTGCAGACGGTCGTCTCCGGCGTCCCGAAAGCCGCGCAGACCGCGGGCGGCCCCGTCCGCCTGAAACGCGAGTATTTCGACGAGAAGGGTAATCCGGTGACCTCGCTCAAGCACGGCGAACTCGCGTTCGTCCGCATCCTCGCCGACGCCCCCGAGGTCATCGAGCACATCGTAATCTCCGACATCCTCCCCGCCGGACTCGAGATCGAGGACGACGCGCTCGCCACCCGCATGGACGCCTCCGGCCGCATCCCGAAGAACATCCTGCCGAAGGACCGCCATGCGTTCAGCCGCACGGAGAAACGCGACGACCGGTTCCTCGTCTTCGGCGCGCTGTATGAATCCGCCTACGCGATCTACACCGTCCGGGCGGTCACGCCCGGCACGTTCACGATCCCGGCGCTCCATGCCGAAGACATGTACGATCCCGACATGGCCGGCACGTACGTCCCGCCCGCAGGGCAGAACGTCTTCGAGGTGAAATGAGGCTCCGCTTCCGTTCGCTTCTCTCCCGGAAAGCCGTCCGCATCGCCGCGGCGGCTTTCCTCCTTTTCGTCCTCCTCCCGGCGGCGATATGGTTCGCCGCGCCGTACTGCGTGGAGGACCCGATGATCGCGCTGAAAAAGGTTTCGCCCGCCCGGACCTACCTGGACCGCTGCGGCCGCCCGGTCTTCTACGAGACCACCTACGACTACGAATGGCGCTTCCCGGTCCGGCTGGACGACGTCGCGCCGTGCGCCGTCGCCATCATGCTGTCGGCCGAGGACTACGCGTTCTACGAGCACAGCGGCGTGGATTACCGCGCGATCCTGCGCGCGCTGTGGCAGGACCTCCGCAACATGGAGATCATCTCCGGCGCGTCCACCATCTCCATGCAGGTCGCCGGGTTCGCGCTGAGCGACCGGAGCCCCAGCCTGTTCCGCAAGTTCCGGCAGGCGGCCATGGCACGCTGCCTGGAACGCCTCCACACGAAGGACGAGATCCTGACCGAGTATCTGAACCGGATCCCCTGCGGGGGCAAAATCTACGGCATCGAGGCTGCCGCGCGGTATTATTTCGGCCTGCACGCGTCCCAGCTGAACCGCGCAGAGGCGGCGCTGATCTGCGGCATCCCGCAGAAGCCGAACCGATACAGCCCGAAAAAACACCCGGAAGCCGCGAAAAAACGCCAGAAGATCGTGCTCGACCTGCTGGTCCACCACGGGCTCATCACCGCGGAGGACGCCGACCTCATCTACCGCGAGGAACCGCTGCGTTACCGCGACTTCGCTTACCAGTCCGATTTCGAGTATCTGTCCGTCCCCGACGAGACCATCCACGCCGTCCGCAGGGCGCGGTTCGAGAAACTGCCGGCCGGGTGGGATTACGACCACGGCGAACCGGCGGTCTCGTCCATCGACTCCGAACTCCAGCGCGACGTCCGCCTGATCCTGAAGCGCCGCCGCGACAATCTGCCGGGGGTGCACGACGCGGCAGCCGTACTGCTGGACAACGCCTCCGGCGAGGTGCTGACGTTCCTCGGCACGCTCGATTTCACGGGCCCCGCAGACGGCCAGGTGAACGCCGCGATCTCGATCCGTTCCGCCGGATCCACCCTCAAGCCGTTCCTCTACGCCGAAGCGGCCGGGGGCGGCCTCATCACTGCTGCGACGCGCATCCTGGACGCACCGCTCCGGTACGGCGACTATTCGCCCGGCAATTTCGACGGTTCGTACCACGGGCCCGTCCGGGCCTCCTACGCCCTGTCGCGTTCGCTGAACACCCCGGCGATCCGACTGGCCTCCGAGCTCGGCGAACCCCGCATGGTCGACCTCGCGTCGCGCCTCGGCATCCTCTCGTCCCGCCCGGAACGCTCCTACGGACTCTCGATGGCGCTCGGCAGCGCGGGACATACGCTGCTCTCGCTCACGAACGCCTACCGCGTGCTCGCCACGGACGGAGCCCTGCGCCCGGTGTCGTTCCTGCACGATCCGGGCCGGACGATCCCCGCGGGAACGCGCGTCTTCCCGGAGGGCGCGGCGCAGATCACGCTCGAGATGCTGACGTCGCTCCCGCTGGAGGGATTCGACGGCGTGGCTGCGTGGAAGACCGGCACCAGCAACAATCTCCGCGACGCGTGGTGTTTCGCCTGCACCGAAACGCTCACGCTCGGGGTCTGGTTCGGCAACAAGGACGGTTCGCGGTCGGATTCGCTGGTCGGCGGCACGTCGGCCGCTCCGGCCGCGGGCGAAATCCTCTCGCTGGCGGCAGCGAAATACAATCTCACGCCGTTCCGCAGCGCCTGGCCCCGCACGGACTGCCTGGAACAGGTCGCGCTCTGTGCGGAGACGGGTCTCGCGGCCTCGCCCGACTGCGAGGAGACCGAAACCGCGTCCAAGCCAGCCGGCATCCCCCTCGCCATGTGCAAGGCGTGTTCGAAGGCGCAGAAAAACGCCTTCAGGATCCTCTCCCCCGCCCCGTCGGCATACGTCGCGGAGGACCCGCGCGGGGTCGAACTCGAGCTCTCCCCCGGAGCCGGGGCCCAGTGGTTCGTCGACGGGTCGTTTCTCGGCGAGAACCCCGGCAAACAGCTTTTCGCGCCGGGCCGTCACCGGGTCGAGGCCGTCCGCACGGGCGATTCCGCGGTGGACGCGGTGGTTTTCACGGTTTCGGAAAAGAAATGAAAATCAGGCCGGGCGTTTTTCCGGCTTTTTTATTAAAAAAGAGGGAAATCATTTTGCTTTTTCCGTGAGTTGGAGTTATATTGAGTGAAGCATTTTTGTTTTCAACCTCAACCCAACGAAAGAAGATTGTGAAAAATGTCGGAACAGCAGATTGATGCATGCATGGAAAAAATCGTCAGCCTTTGCAAGCGGCGCGGTTTTGTATTTCAAAGCTCCGAAATCTACGGTGGCTTCAATGGTTTCTGGGACTACGGCCCCTACGGGATCGCGCTGAAACGCGCCGTGGAGCGCCAGTGGTGGCTCTACATGGTCGAGAAACGCAACAACGTGGTCGGCCTCGACTCCTCAATCATCTGCCATCCGAAGACCTGGAAAGCCTCCGGCCATGTGGACCGTTTCGGCGACATCATGTGCGACTGCAAAGTCTGCAAGACGCGTTTCCGCGTGGACCAGATGCCCGACCCGACCACCTGCACGAACTGCGGTTCCAAGGATCTGACCCCGCCCCGCGAGTTCAACCTGATGATGAAGACCTACGTCGGCCCCGTCTTCGACGAGGAGCACATCGCTTACCTCCGCGCCGAGACCTGCCAGCCGATCTTCCTCGACTTCCACTCCATCCGCATCGCCACGCGCATGCAGCTGCCCTTCGGCATCGCCCAGGTCGGCAAGGCGTTCCGCAACGAGATCACGCCCCGCATGTTCACGTTCCGCTGCCGTGAATTCTCCCAGATGGAAATGGAGTTCTTCTGTGCGGACGAAGGCTCGATGGAATGGTTCGAATACTGGCGGCAGGAACGCTGGAACTTCTACCTGAACGTGCTGAAGTTCCCGGTGGAGAAGCTCCATCTGCATCCGCACGACAAGCTCGCGCACTACGCCAAGGCCGCCGTCGACATCGAGTACGAATTCCCGTTCGGCTGGGGCGAACTCGAAGGCATCCATCACCGCGGCACCTGGGACATGTCCCAGCACCAGAAGTATTCCGAGCAGGACCTCCAGTATTTCGACCAGGTCGCGAACAAGCGCTTCCTGCCGACCGTGGTGGAGACCTCCGTCGGCCTCGACCGCATGGTCCTCGCCCTGCTCTGCAACGCCTACGACGAAGACCGCGCACCGACGCAGAAAGAGGGCATGGAGGACGACGTCCGCGTGGTCCTGCACTTCCCGGCGTCCGTCGCACCCGTTCAGGTCGCGTTCCTCCCGCTCTCGAAGAAGCTCAATCAGAACGCCCAGGACCTGCAGGAGAAATTCCTCGGCCGCTACCGCACCGAACTCGACGTGACCGGCAACATCGGCAAGCGCTACCGCCGTCAGGACGAAATCGGCACGCCGTACTGCGTGACGTTCGACTTCGACTCGCTCGAGGACAACGCCGTCACCGTGCGCGAACGCGACACGATGGCGCAGGAACGCATCCCGATCGAGGGACTGCGCGCCTATCTCGACGAAAAGGTGCTCGGCTGAGCTTATAACGACGAATCAGGAGGACTCAGGACATGACGCTGGCAAAGACGCTTTCCCTCGCGGGAATTGCCGTGCTCGCGGCGTTTGCGTCCGCGGCATGCACGTCCACGCTCACAGGCGACGAATTCGCCGCAGAGGCCCCGCTCGTCGTCTCCGGCGCGCCCCTGAAATCCGTCTCCTACGTCGCCGACTACACGCAGGAGGGCGCCCTGCCCTTCACCTGCGAAGTCAAGCTCCGCTCCGACGGCATGATCCGCCGGAATTACACCTGGAACGAGGCGGAACAGCCCCTGACCGTCTCCATCGTGGTGAACGGCCCCCGCACGGCGAAGATCGACGCCTCCGGCGCAGTGTCCGAGCTGAAGGATTCCACCGCCGACATGGCGAAGTTCTTCGCCCGGCTCATCCTCGCCCCGGAGACGGTGGTCGCGTCCGCCGACCGCTCCGTCATGAACGGCTCCGACGGCCATGCCCGCTACGTCTACTGGCTCGACGTCTCCGGCGCGCCGGGCGTGAGTTCGTGCTCGGTCACGGCCGACCCGTCCTCGCGCCTCTGGACCAGTTTCCGGGCCGCCACCTCGGACGATTCCTTCGAAGTCTTCTCCACGTTCCCCGAATACCAGACCGTCGGAGACGTGATGTTCCCCTCGCGCATCGTGAGCACCACGGGCGGCGCGCCTGTCCGCTGCACGCTCCGCGAGGTGGAGATCAACCCCGAACTCCCGGACGCGCTCTTCGAGCTCCCGGACCAACAGGACTGAATTAACGCCAAACAGCTTCAACCATAACAGGAATTTCCCATGAAACCTCAGACCCTCCTCATCATGGCCGGTATTGCCACGGCGGTCGCCACGGCTTCCTGCCAGTTCTTCGAAGAGAAGAAATCCAACGAAGAAGCCGACGCGAACAGCGACTACATCGGCCAGGTCAACGCGCACATCGACCGCCGTCTGGCCGAGTACAACGAAAAGGAGGAGGCCAGACTCCCGATCTTCATCCCGAGGGAAGCCAAGGCCGATTTCCAGAACCTGTCCTTCATCAAGACCTCCGCGCAGATCGCGACCCTCTCGATCGACTTCGCCGGTCCCGGCGACACGGCGCTGAGCGTCGTCTTCGACCGCGACTCCCGCACGTTCACGCGCACCATGGACGGCAAGAGCGAGACCTACACGTTCGAGCCCTTCACCAACGGCATCGCCCCGGTCATCCCGTACGACGCCCACATCCTGTATGCGTTCGCGACCAACTTCAACCGCATCGCCGATCGCATCGAGCTCCGCAGCTTCAAGCGCCTCGAAAAGGGCGAGAACCCGGCCATTTCCGAGGTCGAGACAGAGGCCGCAAACGCCGGCAAGAAGGGCAAGAAGAAAGTCGTCGTCGAAATCGAGAACAAGACCGTCAACGAGCCGGTCGAATTCCGCATCGACAACCGCTGGTGCCACTGCTACGACGTGAAGCTGAAGAGCTTCTGCGCGCCCGCAGTCGGACTCTCCCTCTTCGTGAGCAACGAGGAGAAGACCATCTCCCGCGTCGACGTCATCATGGACGACGACTCCAGGGAATCCTTCATCGTCGACTGGCGCGAACAGGAGGACGGCATCGTGCTGCCCCGCGTGATCCAGCACCTCGGCAAGGACAGCAACGCCGTGTTCTTCCGCGAGGACGCCAAGGTCATCCTGAAGGGCGCCGCCCCCGCCGACATCGAGGAAGCCGTGGAGGAACAGAACGCGGAACAGTATGCCCAGCCGTCCGGCGAGGATCAGGGCTACGAATACGACGCTGAAGCAGGCGAAGAAGAAGAAACCGAAGCGGAAGCGGAAGAGGAAGACGCAGACTTCTGAGCCCGATCTCCCCACGCTTCATCAGGCCCGACCGGCGCGCCCTCTGCCGCATCCGCGGCGGACAGGTTTTCCCGGCCGGGCTTTTTTTACGCCGTTCCGGTCGATTTCGGCCGTTCCGCGGTTGATTTTTCGCCGGAACGATGTATTGTATCTTGTTTGCGCGCACACCAACCACCACACGAACCGAAAGGATTCCAAACGTGAAACTCATAGTCGACGCACAAAACCTCCGCGGGCGCATCAGCCGCCATGTCTACGGTCAGTTCTCCGAACACCTGGGACACTGCATCTACGAAGGACTCTTCGTCGGTGAAAAATCGAAGATCCCGAACATCGACGGCATGCGCAAGGACGTGATCGACGTCCTGCGCCGGATCCGCATCCCGAACCTGCGCTGGCCGGGCGGCTGCTTCGCCGACTGCTACCACTGGCGCGACGGCATCGGGCCGCGTTCCAAGCGCCCGTGCATCGTGAACGACACCTGGGGCGGCGTCACCGAGGACAATTCTTTCGGAACCCACGAATTCCTGCGTTTCTGCGAGCTCATCGGCGCGGAACCGTACATCAACGGCAACATCAGCAGCGGCACCGTGCAGGAGATGTCCCAGTGGATCGAGTACCTGAACGCCAAAGTGCAGAGCCCGATGACCGAACTCCGCGCCAAAAACGGCCGCAAGGAGCCCTGGGGCGTGAAGTTCTGGGGATTCGGCAACGAGCCCTGGGGCGACGGCCACATGCGCGCCGAATACTACGCCGACCAGTTCCGCCGTTACCACACCTACGCCCGCGACTACGGCGAGAACAAGCTGGTCCGCATCGCGGCAGGCGCCAACGGCGGCGACATGAACTGGACCGAGGTCCTGATGCAGAGCGCCGGGCAGTGGCTCGACGCCGTCACGCTCCATTACTACACCGTGCCGGGCGTGTGGGAACACAAGGGCTCCGCCACGAAGTTCGACGTGCCCGAATACTACACCACGCTCGAGAAGGCCAGCGCCATCGACGCCATCATCACCAAGCAGTCTATCATCATGGACAAGTACGATCCCGAAGCCCGCGTCGGACTCTTCGTCGACGAATGGGGCACCTGGTTCGACGTCGAGGAGGGCACCAACCCCGGATTCCTCTACCAGCAGAACACCATGCGCGACGCCATGGTCGCGGCGATCTCCCTGAACACCTTCCACCGTCACAACCGCCGCGTCCGCATGGCGAACATCGCGCAGCTCGTGAACGTGCTCCAGGCCATGATCCTGACCAAGGGCGAGAAGATGGTCGTCACCCCGACCTGCCACGTCTTCGACCTCTACAAGGTCCACCAGGACGCCGACCGCGTCGAGACCTTCGCGCAGGCCGCCCCGATCGACGGCTCCACCCTCCAGGCCCTCACGCACACCGCCTCCGTCAAGGACGGCGTGCTCCACGTCAGCGCGGCGAACATCCACGCAGACAAGGCGCTCCCGATCGAGCTCGACGTCTGGGGATTCGACCCCGCGTCCGTCTCCGGCGAAATCCTCGCAGGCAAGGACATCCACGACCTCAACACGTTCGAGAAGCCGAAGGCCCTCGGCCTCCGCAAACTCGACGTCGTCGCGAAGAACGGCAAGGTCCTCTTCGAGCTCCCGCCCTGCTCCGTGGCCACCATCACGCTCAAGCCCGCCGCCGCGAAGAAAGCTCCGGCAAAGAAGGCCGCGAAAAAGAAATAAAACAACGCAAACAGAAACACGCTTCTCCGGTCCATGATGAACTCGGCTCACACCAAACGTCATACCACGCCGGGCGCGGCCTCCGCAGCCGTCCCGGTGCGCCGGAGGATCGCGTCTCTGCTCCGGGCCCTCGTCGTCGTCCTGACGGCGGGGCTCCTCTGCGCGTGTTCGAACGTCGATTCCGAGGGTTCGATCCCGCGTTCCGGCATCCGCATCCCGCGAACGGCCAAACGCCTCACCGTGATCCGCAAGATGACGTTCGAACACTCCACCACGCCCGCTACACGCAACACCGTGATCATCCCCGAGGGCGAATACATCTTCGAAGCCGAGGACGACACGTACCTGTATTTCCGTTCCCCGGAACCGCTCGAATACCGCATGTACCGTAAGGAAGGCTACGCCGACGCATGGTTCCAGCTCGGCGGTCTCGCGCTCGCCCGGAAATCGCACTGGGAAGACGCGGAGTATCCCGCCTGCACCTACACC
>JAFYBD010000248.1 GCA_017540385.1 Lentisphaeria bacterium | reverse complement strand
TGGTCATGGCAGGCGGAACGCGTCTCGACCTCGGTGCCGTCCATCCAGGTGGCGTCGACGCCGACGTCGAGGAGTCCTTTCTTGACGTGCTTGAAGTAGATGTCGCGGCCTTCCTGGCTGTAGGCGTCGTACACGCGGCCCTGACGGATCCAGTGCGTCGGTTTGAACCGCAGTCCCTTCGAGTCGAGCTCGCGCCCGAGGTCGCAATCGTCGCCGACGGTCGGCCAGATGGAGATCATGACCTTCGCGTGGTAGTCGTTGTGAATGGTGTCGCACATGGCCTTCGGGTCAGGGTAACGCTCCGGGTCCCAGGTCATGCTGGTCCAGTTGCCGTCGCGGTCGGTCCAGTACTGCCAGTCCTGCACGATGAAGTCGAGCGGGTAGTGGTCCTTGCGGAAGCTCTCGACCATGCCGATGAGCTCCTTCTGCGTGCTGTAACGCTCCTTGCTCATGAAGAACCCGTAGGCCTGGCGCGGGAACATCGGCGCGTCGCCGGTCAGCATGCGGTACTCCGCGATCACTCCGTCGAGGTTGTCGCCGGTCATCAGGTAGTAATCGACGCCGGCAGGCGCGCTCTCCGACCAGATCGACATGCCGTTCGCGTCGTCCTTGAAGATCGACTGCGAGCTGATGTCCCACAGGATGCCGTAGTCGTTGGACGAGGTCAGCACGTTCGTGTACGCCGGGATGTTCGCCTGCACGATCAGGATCTCTTTCTCGCGGTAGTTCAGGAACGGCCGGATGGCCTGGCCGAGGCCGTAGACCGCCTCGTTCGGCTGAAGCGTGAAGGTCTGCTTCACCTCGTACGTCGGCGCGTCGGAGATGACGACCTCCTTGATCTCGGGCCGTACGCCGGATTTCTCCGCGAGGATGACTTTGCCGTCGGGACGCGCGAACGAGACGGCCCCGGTGCTCTTCTCGACCGTGACCGTGACGGTCGGCGAGGCGAACGTCACGGCGTTGTCCGTGTCCTGTTTGAGCGTGAAGGCGGCCTTCACGGGTTTCGCGAGGACGGAGATGCTCGGGTGCTTCGCGTGGGAAACGCCTTTCAGGTTCGAGGTCACGCGGAGCGTGCGGCCCTTGTTGCCGTAGACTTCGACGGTCTTCGTGAGGTCGCCGGCCTTGATCTGAAGCCCGGATTCGGTGAGTTTGTACTGGAACCCGTCGTCGGCCTGCGCGCCCGATGCGAAGAGGATGAGCGCGCTCAGGACGGCCGCACTGCGGACGAGCCCGGAGCAGGGCAGGGGGTTGCGATGGTGTGTCTGGGACGATTTCTGCTGATGTCTGCGGATAGTCATGCCGGAAAACTCCTTTCGGGGACGGGACCCGCACGGTCCCGGTGGGGTGATGTTGTGGCGATGTCGTTCTAGGGCATAACGTAACACACAGGACGGAAAAAGTCCAACGAATGTCCGAAATAATCCGCCAATATCCGTTATAATCCGGCGGATGGACGTTAAGAAACGAGTTAAAAAACGCCGTGCGCCCTCCGCCGTCCGCGCCGGGAAAAAACGCCCCCGGGAAGCCGTTTTTTTGCGTTTCAATCTTGATTTTTCGCCCGCCACGGGGTATAATAATAAAATGCAGTCATACGCGCCGCCGGTCGTCGTTTCGGCGGTTCAACCAACTTTCCCGAAAGGATATTATGATGGACAGCAACAAACGCCCCGACGACATGGTCCGGATCACCACGAAGGAACTCGCCGACAAATTTATCGAAGAACAGATCGCCCTGATCCGCAAGCAGGTCGGCGACGGCAAAGTCCTGCTCGCGCTCTCCGGCGGCGTCGACAGCTCCGTCGTGGCCGCGCTCCTCATCCGCGCCATCGGCCAGCAGCTCGTGTGCGTGCACGTGAACCACGGCCTCATGCGCAAGGGCGAAAGCGAACAGGTCGTGCAGGTCTTCCGCAGCCAGCTCGGCGCGAACCTCATCTACGTCGACGCGGTCGACCGCTTCCTCGACAAGCTCGCCGGTGTGGCCGATCCCGAGCAGAAGCGCAAGATCATCGGCGGCGAATTCATCCGCGTGTTCGAGGAGGAAGCCCGCAAGCTCACCGGCATCAAGTTCCTCGCCCAGGGCACCATCTATCCCGACATCGTCGAGAGCGTGGGCGTGAAGGCGCATCACAACGTCGGCGGACTCCCGCCCGATCTCCAGTTCGAGCTGGTCGAACCCGTGAAGCTGCTCTTCAAGGACGAAGTGCGCGTGGTCGGCGCTGCCCTCGGACTGCCCGATTCCATGGTCAACCGCCAGCCGTTCCCGGGCCCCGGTCTCGGCGTCCGCTGCACCGGCGCGATCACCCGCGACCGTCTGGCCGCGCTCCGCGAATCCGACGCGATCCTCCGCGAGGAGTTCGACCGCGCGGGCCTCACGAAATTCGTCTGGCAGTTCTTCACGATCGTGCCGGACTACCGTTCCACCGGCGTCCGCGACTCCAAGCGCGTGTTCGACTGGCCGGTCATCATCCGCGCGGTCAATACCCGCGACGCCATGACCGCCACCGTGCCCGAACTCGACTGGGCCGTGCTGAAGAAGATCACCGACCGCATCCTCGCCGAAGTTCCCGGCGTCTGCCGCGTGCTCTACGACCTCAGCCCGAAGGGCCCGGCGACCATCGAGTGGGAGTGATCCCACCCTCGAATCGAGCGTGTTTCCTCCGCCCGGAGCAGCGTCCCAAACGGCGATCGCTCCGGGCGTTTTTCGTGCCGTGATTTGAGCTGGATATGAGGATGCGAACACCCATCCGGCGGCGTTCGCCGGGCGGGGCAGGGGAGGGGGACGGGCTTTTTTGCCTCAACAGGAGATGCGCAGGAATTCCGTGCGGGCGTGGAGCTGGATTTCGGGCGCTCCGGCGGGCACGAACACGCAGTCGCCCTTAAAGAATTGGAGCGAGGAGTCGCCGCAGGACAGCGTGCCGCAGCCGTTCAGAAAGAGGAATATCTCGAACGATTCCGGCGTGACGCGGAACCGTGCTTCGCTGCGCTTTTCCTCCGTATTCACCAGCACGCGCGACACCTGGAAATACCGGCAGCGGCAGAGCAGTTCGGACGCCGTCCCGCCCGAATACCGCAGCAGGCGCATCGGCTGGCGCGGCTCGGGCATGGCGTTGAGGTCGGCCACGGCGAGACCTTTCTCGATATGGAGCGGGCGTTTGTTTCCGTTTCGGTCGGTGCGATTGTAGTCGTACAGGCGATAGGTGAGGTTGGAACTCTGCTGGATTTCCGCGATCAGGCACCCCGCGCCGATGGCGTGGATCGTGCCGGGCCGGATGAAGAACAGGTCGTTCTTGCGCGCCGGGACCATCTGGAGATAACGCTCCACGGTGCCTTTCCCGATGGCCGCGCGGAAATCCTCGCGGCCGATGGTGTGGTGCAGGCCGTAGGCGATGCGGGAATCCGGGTCGGCGTCCATCACGTACCACATCTCCGTCTTGCCGTTCTGGCCGCCCTCGTGCGAGCGCGCGAACTCGTCGTCCGGGTGGACCTGCACGGAGAGGTCGCGGTCGGCGTCGATGAGCTTCACGAGCACCGGCAGTTCGGTCGCGCCGTTGGCGTGCTCGCCGAGATATTCGGGGTGCGCCTTCAGGATTTCGTCCAGCGGCTTCCCCATCCATTCCCCGCTCGCGACGACGCTCACGCCGTCGGGGTGCGTGGAGCACTCCCACGTCTCGGCGATGACGTCGGACGCCATGCGCTTCGAGAAGTCGTCGTTGAGGCGCCTTCCGCCCCAGAGATAGTCTTTGACTGCCGGTTGCAGCAGGAATGGATACGGGCCGGGCAAAATGACCTCACAGATGCGGCAGTTTGTATTTGGTCTTGTCGAGCTTGGAAATCTCGGAGCCGACCTGGACTTCGATGAGCTTGAGCGCCGTGTCTGCGAACACCGTATGACGGCAGCCGGCTTCGATCGTGATCACGTCGCCCGCGCGGACTTTCTGTTCCATCCCGTCCACGAGCGTGCGGCCCTCGCCGCTGATGATCGTCCAGATCTCGTCGCGTTTGGCGTGGCTGTGGTAGTTCATGGACTGGCCGGGTTTCAGGTCGATCTTGATGGTCAGGCTGCCTTCCTCCACGTTCAGGATCTGGAAGGTGCCCCAGGATTTCTCGGCGAACATGATCTGGTTCTCGAACTTGTCGACGATGCTCTTGATCCGCGCCGAACGGTCCTTGTCCGAGACCAGGATGCCTTCGGGCGAGGCTGCGATCACCACGTCGTGCAGGCCCATCGCGAGCACCGGGACCGACAGCTCGTTCAGCACGTGCACGTTGCTGCACTCCTCGTCGATCACGGCGTCCCCGAGCGTGTTGCCGGGCATGACCTCCGTGAGCGTGTTCCACGTGCCGATGTCGCGCCATTCGCCGCGGAACCGCATCACGCGGATGTCCGGCTCCTTCTCGACCACGGCGTAATCGAAACTGATCTTCGGGAGCGTGGCGTACTGCTGGAAGAGGTCGTGATAGTCCGTGTAGGAGATCATGTCGTGCGCTTTCTTCAGCACATACCCGATCTTGTACGCGAAGACGCCGCCGTTCCACAGCGCCCCCTGCGCCATGTACTGCAGGGCGGTGTTCATGTCCGGCTTCTCCTTGAACTCGCGGACGCGGCTCACCGGGGCCTTCTCCTCCGGGATGATGTAGCCGTATTTCTCGCTCGGATGAAGCGGCTGGATGCCCATGAGCGTGAGGTTGGATTCGCCCTTCGCGGCTTCCGCGTGGAGCGCCTTCAGAAACTCGAAATAATCGTCGTTCACGTACGGGTCGACCGGGCAGACCACGACCGCTTCGTCTTCGGACGCGCCCTGGACCGTGTGAAGGTATTCCGTGGCGAGCACGATCGCCGGGAACGTGTCGCGGCGGCAGGGTTCGACCGAGATCCCGATGTCGTCGCCGAGCTGGTTGTGAAGCGCGGACACCTGCGTTTTCGACGTGGCGATCGTCACGGTCGCGTCCGGGTCGGCGGACTTGATCTGACGGTACACGCGCTGGACCATGGATTCCGGTTCTCCGTCGGGGCCGAGGAAGAATTTGATGAACTGTTTCGACCGGACGTCGTTGGACAGCGGCCAGAGCCGTTTCCCCGACCCGCCGGAAAGCAATATGATATTCATGGGCGAATCGCTCCTGTGCTGTGTCCCCGTCCGGCCGGGCGACCCGAGGGGACTGTTTCGTGCGTATTTCCTCACTAATATAGCACGGTTCCATGTAAAAACAAGCATCCGCGTCAAAGTTTCCGCCATTTGCGGGCGTTCGGTCCGAGTATGACGCGTGGACGAAAAAAAACGCGCCCGGATTCCTTTTTGCGCTTGACAACGCGGGAAAAACGTGGTATAGTATAATCTCCACCGATTTGATAGAGATTTTGCGCCGCGCAGAAAAACGAGGCGCGGAACCCGATCCTGAACCCCGAACATCCCGGCCGGATTCGCCGAGCGCCGGAGGAGGCTGACATGACCATCCCGGAACTTCAAATACCATCCTCGCTGGACGGTTCGCTCCAGCCGTCGCTGTTTTATCATCCGTCGCAGGGGCAGGGCGTGCCGGTCCCGCTCGTCGTGGGGCTCCACACCTGGAGCTACGACCGGTTCAATCAGGTCGAGACTTATCTGCCCTTGTGTCAGCGCTTCGGCTGGGCGCTGCTTCTGCCGGAATTCCGTGGTCCGAACCTCGCATCCAATCCGAATCGTCTCGACGCTTGCGGCGGACGGAAGGCGCGCCGAGACGTGCTGGACGCGGTGGAATACGTCTGCCGGAATTTGTCCATCGACCGGAGCAACATCTTCCTGCTGGGGTGTTCCGGGGGAGGGCAGGCGGCGCTTCTGACGGCCGCCGACGCGCCGGAGGTTTTCCGCGCCGTGGACGTCTGGTGCCCGGTTTCCGACCTCGCCGCGTGGCATCGTTTCCTGCTTGAAACCGGCCAGAAGTATTCCGCCGACATGGAGTCCTGCCTCGGCGGGACCCCGGACGAACGCCCGGACGAATACGCGGCGCGTTCGCCGTCGTCGTACATCGAATCCCTGAAGCGCATCCCGTTGTCCATCCACCAGGGTCGGCACGACGATGTGGTCCCGTGGCGTCATTCGCTGGAGCTCGCGCGGAAACTCGCGTCCGCCGGAGCTGAGGAGCTTTATTTCGAAGTCTTCGACGGCGGACACGAACAGTTCCCCTCGCACAGTTTCGAGTGGTTCGCCCGTCTGGCCGACCGCGACGACGCTGCCGTGCGGATCACCGGCTAACCTGAGCGGGTGGAAAATTAACGGAAACTTAACGTTTCCGCCGGGGCGATCCGGCCTTGCTTTTCGCTGAATCGGGGGTATTGTATCGTTGAAACGTTTTCAAGTCATCATACAACCTCAGACCGGGGCAAGTCCCCGCTGAACCGCGCAGAAGGAGTCGTCCCATGATCGAATCGTTACCCCGAATCGGAATCCGCCCCGTGATCGACGGCCGCCGCAGAGGCGTCCGCGAATCGCTCGAGGAGCAGACTATGAACATGGCCAAGTCGGCGGCAGAGCTGATCTCCGGCTCGCTCCGTTACCCGAACGGCAAACCCGTCGAATGTGTGATCGCCGACACCACCATCGGCGGCGTGAACGAAGCTGCCGCCTGTGCGAAGAAGTTCGCCGCCCTGAACGTGACCGCCACGCTGACCGTCACTCCCTGCTGGTGCTACGGCTCCGAGACGATGGACATGGACCCGCTCACGCAGAAGGCAGTTTGGGGGTTCAACGGCACGGAGCGCCCCGGCGCGGTCTACCTCGCCGCCGTCCTCGCCGCTTATGCACAGAAGGGCCTCCCCGCGTTCGGCATTTACGGCCGCGACGTGAAGGACGCGGACGATACTGAGATCCCGGACGACGTGCGGGAAAAGATCCTCGCGTTTGCGCGTTCCGCCGTGGCGGTCGGGCTCATGCGCGGCAAGTCATACCTCTCCATCGGCGGGATGGCCATGGGTATCGCCGGTTCCATCGTGAATCACGATTTCTTCGAGAGTTACCTCGGCATGCGCTGCGAATCGGTCGATATGAGCGAGATCATCCGCCGCGTGGACGAGGGAATCTACGACCCGGTCGAGTTCGAAAAAGCCTACGCGTGGGTTCGTGCGAACTGCATTGAGGGTGAGGACAACAACCCCGCCGAAGTTCAGCGTTCGCAGGAGCAGAAAGACGCGATCTGGGCGTATGTCGTGAAGATGCTGATCATCGCCCGCGACCTCATGATCGGCAATCCGCGCCTCGCCGAACTCGGGTTCCGCGAAGAGGCCGAGGGACACAACGCCATCGCCGCGGGGTTCCAGGGGCAGCGCCAGTGGACCGATCACATGCCGAACGGCGATTTCATGGAGGCCATGCTCTGCTCGTCGTTCGACTGGAACGGTCTCCGCGAAGCGTTCGTGCTGGCGACCGAGAACGACTGTCTGAACGGCACGGCCATGCTCTTCGGCCATCTGCTCACCGGCACGGCGCAGGGATTCTCCGACGTCC
>JAFYBD010000247.1 GCA_017540385.1 Lentisphaeria bacterium | reverse complement strand
GGGAAATGCCGCACGTCGTCGACCTCGATATGGCCGCTGCCGGTGTTGAGGGGGATCACGTAGCGCGGATACACGATGTTCTCGTATATCTCGGGCTGGGTGAAGCGGATGAAATTGCGCTGTCCGTCGGTGAGTCCGGTGAGGTTCTTCAGGGCGTACGTCCGGGCGCGTTCGACGGCGGACTTCGTGTGGTCCGTCCTGCATCCGGTTAACGCCGCCAGCACGCTCACGGCCGCGGTCAGAAAAATGAAAAATCGTTTCATGCGTGGGTTCCTTCGATCCGGACGCTCCGCCGAGCGGAATCCGTTTGACTGCGCTTCGCCTCGTGCGCGCCCGGAATACAATAATATAGCCTCTTTTTCCTATCCTGCAAGGCGATTTGCGGAAAAAGAGCGGAAAACTTTGACTTCCGGGTGTTCGCGGCGCGTCAGCGGCCCAGCGGAGAGAACGAGAAGCCCATGTTGAAGTGGAACCGGAGACGGCTGGCAACGCCGTCCTGATTGTTCACGATCGGGTACGCCAGGTCCAGGCGGATCGGCATATCGATGCCCGGCACCATGATGCGCAGCCCGTAGCCCACGCCCACGTTCGGGGTCGAAATCGGGCCGAACCGCCCGTTCGTCGCGTCGCCGACGTCGCAGAAGAACGCACCGCGGAGGATGCTGTAGATCGGGTGGGAGAGTTCCGCCGTGAAGAGGTACATGAACTGGCCGCCGTAGTTGTCGTCGTTCACGTCGGTCGGGCCGATGCCCCGGTACGGGAAGCCGCGCACGGAATCGCCGCCGCCCAGGAAGTACCGGTCGTAAATCGGCACGCGGTCGCCGTTGAACGTGCCCATCGTGCCGATCTTCGCGCCGGTCGTGAGCACGAACCAGTCGTGCAGGAACGGGAAGTAGTTGATGCCGCGCAGTTCGAATTTGTAGTAGTCGTTCGTCGCGCCGAGTCCGCGCGTGGTGAGGGATGTGTAGGCGCCGATGTCGTAGCCGGACGTCGGATTCGTCGCGCTGTTGCGCGTATCGCGGTTGAGCGCCAGGAACACACGGCCGACGAGGTCGCTGCCCTTCGCGTCCTGGAAGATCGGGCCCATTTTCTTCTTCATATCCACCACGCGGACCTGCTCGAACGTGTAGCCCGCGGTAATGGACGTGAATTCGTCGAAGATGCGCTTCGTGAGCGACACGGTCAGGCCGAGACGCTGTTCGTTCCAGTTCTCATACAGCACCTCGCGCCAGTAGCCGGAGAGGTCCAGACGCAACGGGATGCCGAAGAGATACGGCTCCGTGAAGTCGGTCTGCACGTCGAAGTGCTCGATGCCGACCAGGGCGCCGATCCTGAGGCGCTGGCCGCCGCCCGTGAACCAGTTCTTCGGGTCGGTGATGTCCATGTTCGAGTGCCACAGCTGAATGGATCCGGCGAGTCCGTCGGAATCGCTCCAGCCGAAGCCGAGATTCCCGCCGAGGAACTGCTTTTCCTCGACGTTCACGTAGACGTCCTTCTTGCCGGGCTCGGGGGAATCCATCGACAGGATCTCCACGCCGTCGCCCTCGCCCGTGGAGGACTGGAAGTAGCCCATGCCCATCAGGCGGCTCTTGCCGATCTCGAGCAGTTCCTTGTCCATCAGGTCGTCGGTCGTGAACGGCAGTTCGCGGCGGATCACGTAGTCCTTGGTCCAGCGGTTGCCGGAGATGTAGACCTCGCCGATGGTGAACTGCGTACCCTCGTGGATCTGGTACTCCACGTCCACGGAGTGCGTGCTGTAGTCGGGATAGCGCACCGCCCTCGCCTGAAACTCTGCATAGCCGAGCGGCGAATACTTCGACTCCAGCGCACGGATGTCGCGGTCCTCGCGTTCGCTGCTGTACACGGACTCCTCGCGGGCGGAGAGCAGCGGCTTCAGCTCCTCCTCCGAGAAATGCTCCGCGCCGACGATCGAAATGCTGTTGATGAAGTAGGGATCACCCTCTTCGACCACGAACTTCACGTCGATCATCTCCGGGTCGTCTTCGTGTTCGGCCACCTGCACGTCGGTGACCTTGAAATCCAAATACCCCTTCTGCCAGTACAGCTCGCGCAGGCGGAGCTTGTCGCGCGTGACGAAATCTTCGTCGTACAGTCCGAAGTTCGGCGGGAGGTTCATCCACGACCACGGCATGAACGAGAGCCACTTGGCGCTGCCGAAGAAATACCGCGTCTCCAGCATGTCCTTCACTTCGGACGGTTTGAAAACTGTCATCCCCTCGAATTCGACGTTGTCGATCCGGACGCGCAGGTTCTCCAGAATGTTGAAGATCACCTTCACGCTGCTGTCCCCGTCTGCGACCAGCGAAGAGTCGATCTTGGCGTCCGTATAACCCTTTTCCTCGTAGAAATTCCTGAGCTCGCGCGAAGATTCGATCAGCAATGCGTCGTTCAGCGGCATGTCCGTGCGCAGCTTCACCAGCTTCATCAGCTCGTCGTCGCCGTACTTGCGGTTGCCCTTGAACGAGATCTCGGACACGTTCTTCTTCGCGGAAATCTTGAACACGACCTCCTTGTTCCCGCTCGGCAGGTCCTTCACTTCCGACACCACGTCCGCAAACATCCCCAGCGCGAACAATCTGCGCACGTCCTCGTTGATCACCCGCTCGGAATACGGCATCCCGGCCTTCGTCTGCGTGTTCATCTCGAAGATGTCTTCGGAGAAGGGATAGGACCCCTGCTGCTGGAAGACGACACGTTCGACGCTCTGCCCGTACGCCGTGACGGCGAGGAGGAGCGCCCAGATAGTCGCAAGCAGTTTCTTTGTCATTCTTCGTACTCCGGGGGAATGGGACGGTTTACGGTTCGCTTTTCTGTTTCATCGCGGCGGGAATGTCGTCGTCGCTGTATTTATGCGTGATGGAACGGAATTCCATGAGGCTCGGGAAGAAGTTCACCTTCACCTCGCCGGTCTTGCCGTTGCGGTTCTTTTCCACCAGGAGAAGCGACTCCACGCCGTTCCGCGCCGCTTCCCGGTTGTTCTCCTTCGCCTCGTCACGGTCGCGGTGCAGGAAAATCACCACGTCCGCATCCTGCTCGATGGAGCCGGATTCGCGAAGGTTGCTCAGACGGGGCCGTGCCGTCTTGTTGTTCGGCGTTTTCTCGACCTCGCGGTTCAGCTGGGACAGCACCAGCACGGGCACGTCCAGGTCCTTCGCGAGCTTCTTGATGCCGCCGGAGATCGCCGACACCTCCACCTGACGTCCGTCCCGGGAGGAAACGTCCCCCGAGCGCATCAGCTGCAGGTAGTCGATGATGATGAGATCGAGCCCTTCCTTGGACTCTTTCAGCTTGCGGGCTTTCGCTCTGAGTTCGAATATGGAGAGTCCGCCGGTCGGGTCGATGAAGAGGTTCGCGCTGCTCAGGGCCTGCGCCCCGGTCGACAGCTTGTGCGTCTCCTCCACGTTGAAACTGCGGTCCATGAGGGACGACAGCGACACTTTCGACTCCGTGCACAGCAGACGCTGCGCGACCTGCTCGGCGCTCATTTCGAGGGAGAAGAACGCCACGCTTCTGCGGCGTTTCCCCGGCACGTTCTTCATCGCCACGAACTTGGCGATGTTCAGCGCCAGGGCCGTCTTGCCGATGGAGGGACGGGCCGCCAGCACCACCATTTCCTGTTTCTTCAGGCCGCCTCCGAGGAGCCGGTCGAGGTCGGGGAATCCGGTGGAGATGCCGGGCTCGATCTTCTTCTCCGGGTCGAGCAGTTCGGCGAAATACTGGAACGCCTCGTAGACGAGCGTGCCGATGTCCTTGATCTCGGAGCGCACGAAATCGCTGCGGACGGCGAAGAAGTTCTGCTCGATGCCGTCCAGGAGCTCGTGGATGTCGCGGCCGTTCGGCTCCTTGCAGAGCCGGAGCGAATCGCTGCACGCCCGGATCATCTCGCGGAGCATCGCCCACTGACGCAGGACTCCGCACCACGATTCCACGTTCGCGACGCTGCCGATCGACGTCTGGATGTCCAGCAGGGCGTCCGCCCCGCCGACCATCTCCAGGCGGCCGGAACGCCTCAGGTGGTCCTCAACGGACAGCAGATCGGGTTTGCGCCCGGTCGAATAGACCTCCAGCATGCTCTGGTAGATCTCGGCATGCTTCGGGTCGCGGAACATGATCCGCGCGTTCCGTTCGAATGCGCCGGCGGACGTCTTGCCGGCTCCCGCCGCGTCCTTCGCGGGCATGTGGACCCCGAGCAGCATCGACACGGTGTTGATGCAGTCGGGATCCGCCAGCACGCAGGCCAGGACGGACCGTTCCATCTCCGGGGCCGCGAAATCCTCGGTCCGGGCGGTGGAATCCGCGGAAACCGGAGCGGAGTTCCGGGAAGACTTGCTCCCGGAACCGTCCGTTTCGGTCTCCTGTGCGCGTTCGAACGAATCGGGCATGTTCTGCTCCGGTGCGTCAGGCTGCGCCGACGACCTTGATGGTCGCGGTGGCGGCGACCTGCTGGTGCAGTTTGATCTCGACCTTGAATT
Source organism: Lentisphaeria bacterium (assembly GCA_017540385.1). Classification (GTDB taxonomy): domain Bacteria; phylum Verrucomicrobiota; class Lentisphaeria; order Victivallales; family UBA1829; genus UBA1732. The sequence goes on along the minus strand of JAFYBD010000247.1, from coordinate 8,077 downwards.
CGCCGATGGTGCGGATGGGCGCGTCGAGGCGGATCTTGTTGATGTTCACCTTCACGTCGAGCGAGGCGAGCTTCTCGAAGATGGTGCGCTCGGAGACGGAGCCGAAAAGGTGGCCGTCTTCGGAGGCCTGCATCGGGATGGTGATGTCGAGGGACGCGATCTTGGCGGCCAGGGCCTGAGCGGCTTCGAGGTCGGCTTTGCGCTGGGCTTCGATCTTTTCCTTGCGGGCTTCGAGCTGACGGAGCACGCCGGTGGAGGCCACGGTGGCGTATCCGCGCGGAATCAGGTAATTGCGGGCGTAACCGGCCGCAACGTGAACTTCTTCGCCTGCGAGGCCGAGGTCTTCGACGTCCTGCAGGAGGATCAGTTTGACATGTGCCATGATAAAGTATTCCTTTGCTGTGTGTTCTTCTCGTCTCAGCGGACCACGCTGATGATGCGGGCGCGCTTCAGGGCGGTGCTGAGCATCTTCTGATGGTTCAGGCACGTGCCGGTGATGCGGCGGGGGAGGATGCGGCCTTTTTCGGTCTGGAAACGGCGGAGCTGTTCCCCGTCCTTGAAGTCGATGTAGTTCACGTGATTCTCGCAGAATCTGCAGATCTTCGTTTTGTTCGTGCGACGCTTTGCGTGGCGTCTTTTCTGTTGCATTGCCATTTTTAGGTCTCGTTTGGGTTAGGTTTGTAGTCGGTTTCTCAGAAAGGAATGTCGTCCAGGTTGTTCAGAGGATCGGGTTCGCCCCCGCCCTCGCCCTGGCGCGGCTGCATGTTCGGCGCCGGATTGTACGGCGGCTCCTCGAACTGCTGCCTGCGGTACGGCTGGCCCTGCGGGGCGCGGTTCTGGTAACCGCCCTGCTGCGGATAACCTCCGCCCTGCCGGGGCCGGGGCGCCTGGCCGAAGCCGTCGTCCTCCGGAGGCATTTCCCCGGGCACGCCCTGTTCGTCGCGGCGGCCGGAGAGGAACTGCACGCGCTCCGCGGTCACGCGGATGCGGGAACGCTTCTTCTGGGTGTCCTTTTCGGTCCACTGATCGTAGACCAGACGACCCTCGATGAAGACCGTGCTGCCTTTCTGGAGAAAACGGGAGCAAGTCTCGGCCTGTTTACCCCAAACAACGATTTCCAGGAAACATGTTTCATCTTTCTCCTGACCGCTCGCCTGCATGAAGCGGCGGTTGATCGCGATCCCGAATTCACATACGGCGGAATTGCCGCCCGTCAGATACCGGAGCTCCGGATCCCGGGTCAGATTCCCGATCAAAAGCACTTTGTTCAGTGAAGCCATTCGACTCGCCTCCTTTCCTCAATTTCTCGTTTTACTCAGCCTGCGCGGCGGACGCGGCCGGAGCCGCCGTCACGGGTTCCGGGATCGCCAGCTTGGAGCGGACGTGTTCCGGGCGATCGTACACGATCGACAGGAAACGGAGCACGCGCTCGTCCAGACGGAATTCGTCGCGGAGCATGGCCTCCTTGGCGGGCTCCACTTCGAACACGAAGTCGAAATAGATGCCGGCTTTGCGTTTCTTGATCTCGCGGGCAAAGGGTTTGCGGCCCATCGCCACGTTCTCGACCATCGTCCCGCCCCAGCCGTTGATCAGCTGTTCGAACTGACCGGCAAAGGCCTTTCCCTCATCGTCGACCTTGCGCGGGTCGAGGATGAATACTGCTTCGTACTTTTTCAAGACTGCACCTCCAATGGTGTTTCTTATTTGTTTGTAACAGACGTTTCTGTTGTTGTTTCGTTCGTTTGGCTTGTTTCCTCCGCGCTCCAGTCGCGCGGATTGTAAACGTTCATCGCCATTGCGACACCTCGCCTCAGCATCAGCACCGCGGCTTCCGCCGCGCCGTCCAGGACCCGGCCGAACACGGCCTTCTCGGACTCGCTGAACTCCGACAGCACGTAGTCGATCACGTCGCCGCGGCTTTCCGCGTGTCCCACGCCGATCCTGATCCGGTGGAATCCTTCGCCGCCGATCTCTTCGATCAGCGATTTGATCCCGTTGTGCCCGGCACTGCCTCCGCCCCTGCGGATCCTGATCCGGCCGAGCGGGATGTCCATGTCGTCATGGACCACCAGCACCTCGTCCGGGGCGATCCCTTCGCTTCGCATCAGCGGAGCCACGGCCTCGCCGCTCAGGTTCATGTACGTCAGAGGCATCTGAACGATCAGCGGAGCTCCGGCGTAGGTCCCTTTCCAGTAGTAGGACTGGAACCCGTGAATCCTGTGCTCCCGGAACGCGCGCGGGAGTTTCGTCAGCAGGCGTTCGGCAAACATGAATCCGGCGTTGTGGCGCGTACCTTCGTACTTGCTCTCCGGATTTCCCAGTCCGACGATGAGCCGGATCTGCTGTTTCCCGTCTGCCATATCCTGTCGTCTTTCCCGTGTTTCTCAGAGCCGGGGGAGGTTCGCATCGCAAACGAAAGAGCGGCGTTACTCCGCTTTCTTCCGTTCGTCGCGGGCGGCGGCGCGTTCTTCGGTCTTCTTCTCGGCGATGACTTCCGGTTCGGCGGCTTCTTCGCCTTCGCCGGCGGCCGCGGTCTCGGCTGCCTCTTCGGCTGCCGCTGCGGCGTTCTCATCGACCTCGGTGAAGACCACGATGTCGGCATGCGTCACGGCGGTGACGCCTTCGGGCATCGGGATGTCGCCGACGTGGATCATGTCGCCCAGGTTCATGCCGGTGACGTCCACGATAATCTCTTCGGGCAGGTCCTGAGGCAGGCTTTCCACTTCGATTTCATGCAGGTTCTGCTCGAGCAGACCGCCGGCGGAAGCACCGGCCGGGACGCCGTGTCCGGGACGGACCGCGACGTGCGCCTTGATCTTCTGGTCCATGCGGACCGTCTGGAAATCCAGGTGACGGGCGCGGTTGCGGATCGGATCGTGCTGGACTTCCTTCAGCAGGACCAGCGTTTCCTTGCCGTCTTCGACGAGGGAGAGCAGGTTCAGCTCGTTGCGGGAGAGCAGCTGCCATTCCGTGGCGTCCACGGAGATGCACTTGGGCTCCATGTCCTTGCCGTACACGATCGCGGGGATCAGTCCGGTCTTTCTGAGGCGGCGGGCGTCGCCGGTGCCTCCGGCGGTGCGGGCCTTCACGTTCAACACATGTTTGACTTTTGCCATTTTGGTTCCTTTCGTATTATGTGTTAGTTGTGTGTGTTGGGTTGCATGTTCGGGGCTTTCCCGCTCAGGGACGGAAAAGCGATGTCAGGGAATCGCCGTCGTGAATGCGGCGGATCGCTTCGGAGAGGAGCGGCGCCACGTCCAGCGTGTGAACGTTGTCGCCGGTCAGGTTGGTCGGCACCGAGTTCGTCGTGATGAGTTCTTCGATGCAGCTGGCTTTCAGCTTCTCGAACGCCTCTTCGCGCGCCAGGAAGTGCGACACCGCCGCGAGAACGCGGGATGCGCCTTCGCGCTTCAGGAGCTCGGCCGCGGCGCAGAGCGTGCCTGCCGTGCTGGTCATGTCGTCCACCAGCACGCACGTGCGGCCCTTCACGTCGCCGACCAGATGCGACGACGCCACGTGGTTCGCGTCCAGACGGCGTTTCGCCACGACCGCGAATCCGCAGCCCAGGCGGTCCGCGAAGGACTGCGCCATCTTCACGCTGCCGGAGTCGGGGGAGACCACGACGGATTCGGAGTCCATCTTCCCGCGCAGATACGGGATCAGGACCGACGCCGCGTACAGGTGGTCCACCGGGATGTCGAAGAAGCCCTGGATCTGCTGGGAATGGAGGTCCATCGCCAGGATGCGGTTCGCGCCCGCTGTCGTCAGCAGGTTCGCGACGAGCTTGGCCGTGATCGGCACGCGCGGTTTGTCCTTACGGTCCTGACGGGCGTAGCCGAAAAACGGGATCACGGCGGTGATCCTGGCGGCCGAGGCGCGGCGTGCCGCGTCCAGCATGATGAGCAGCTCCATCAGATTCTCGTTCGTCGGATTGGACGTTGACTGGATGATGAATGCGTCCGCGTTTCTCAGCGTGTCCTTGTACTGGACAAAAACTTCGCCGTCGGGGAATCGCTCCCCCGTCACATGCCCGAGCTGCTGGCCCAGACAATTCGCGATGGATTCGGCGAGCTTCGGATGCGACGTCCCGCTGTAGAGCCTGATGTCTCTCGCGTTTCCTTCCATGGTGTCCTGTTCTCTCTCCGTTCGTGGTTGAGGGGTTGTTTTTCACATCGCCCGAACCCGGACCGGAAGGCCGCGAAGTCCCTTTTCCCGCAGGGAAACGTTACGATCTTCCCTGCGCCATGCCGGACGCGCGCCCGAATTGCGGCGGAAGCTCCTGCATGTAAAACCCCGCGGTCAAGCGGACCTTTTCGGTCCGCCGAATCCGATTGCCGGATTAAGGTTTTGTTTCATTTGCGTCTTCTAATATATACCCTTTTTTCGAAAAATCAAGCTCGTCCCCGCTTTTTTCATTCATTTCGTGTTTTTTCCGCGAAAAAACGCCCCTCCCCTTTTCGTGTCGGAGGATTTCAGGGCAGCCCGTCCCCGAGCATAGCCGGAGCTTCCGCAGTTGAGGCGTCGCTCTCCGTCCCCGGGCGGAGCCGGGACTACCGCAGTACAGGCGGCAGCCTCATGCCATCGATATGGACAATTTCGGACTTTGGCGGACTTTTTCGGAATGTACGTTTTTCTTTGCGAAGAGGATTTGACTTTTCCCGCGCAGGGGAGTATAATATTGCATTATCGTTCCGTTTCATCAACCCCACACACACGGAGATCATCATGAAACATTTCCTCCACGTTTGCATGGCGTGCGCGGTCGCGGCCGCCGCCGGAGCCTGTGCCAACGAAACAACCAGTTCAACCCTCGAGCCGAAGAAAATCGACATGAGCAAATTCATCGAAAAGAACGGATTTGAGGTCGAGGACGGCGACGTCATCACCTCCGTCGTCTTCTACACCCCCGAAATCGTCCGCGTCACCAAGACGCCCGCGCACAACGCCGTGAAGCCCTTCGTGACGCCCACCGTGATCCTCGCCCCGGAAAAGGTCGCCGTGCAGATCGACCAGTCCGCCGCGCAGGTCTCCGCGAAATCCTCAGCGCTGAACGTGGTGCTCGACCGGAAAACAGGAGCGATCTCGTTCCTGAAGCCCGACGGTACGCGCCTCCTGGCGGAAGACGCCGCAGAGCCCTTCAAGATGGCCCCGGTCACGTATCCGAGCGGGAAAACGTCCACCGTGACCGCGAAATTCCGCATCGACCCGGACGAGGAGGTCTACGGATTCGGCCAGCCGCAGAACAACAAATTCTCCCAGCGCGGCAGCAAGTTCGCGATCCATCAGGGCTACCGCTTCGTCTCCGTCCCGATGTTCCAGACCGTGAAGGGCTACGGCGTCTTCCTCGACAATCCCGCCAGCGGCGAGTTCGAGGAGAAGGACAACGTGCTCCGGTTCCTCTTCAAGGACGGCGAAAACCTCGACTACTATTTCATGTTCGGCGGCAGCACCGACGGCGTCGTCGCGCAGATGCGCAAGCTCACGGGCGACAGCCCCATGCAGGCGCTGTGGACGCTCGGATTCTGGCAGAGCCGCGAACGCTACAAGACGCAGGACGAACTCCTCGAAGTCGTGGAGAAATACCGCCAGCTCCACATCCCGCTCGACGGTATCATCCAGGACTGGCAGTACTGGGGCGAGGACAACGACTACTGGAACGCCATGCAGTTCCTGAACCCGGGCTTCCCCGAGCCAAAGAAGATGTTCGACAAGGTCCACGAGATGAACGCCCACGCGATGCTCGTGATCTGGCCCGACTTCGGGCAGAAGACCGAGCAGTTCAGGATCCTGAAGGAGAAGGGCCATCTGCTCGACATCGACACCTGGCCGAACGACACCTCCGTCGGCGGTTCCGGCGGCGCGCGCCCCTACGATCCTTACAGCAAGGAAGCCCGCGAAATCTACTGGAGTTATGCCTCCAAGCTCCTCGACTACGGCCCCGACGCCTGGTGGATGGACTCCACCGAGCCCGACCATCATAACATCAAGGACGCCGATTTCGACCTCATGACCGAACAGGGCACGTTCCGCCGCGTCCGCAACCTGTATCCCTTCATGACCACCGGCAGCGTCTACGAGCACCAGCGCGCGGACGATCCCGAGGGGAAGAAGCGCGTCTTCATCCTCACCCGCTGCGCCTACGCCGGTCAGCAGCGCTTCGGCACCAACACCTGGTCCGGCGACACCGTCACCAGCTGGGATTCCCTGAAGGACCAGATCGCCTGCGGCCTGAACATGGCGCTGGTCGGTCTGCCGTACTGGAACGCCGACATCGGCGGGTTCTTCCTCTGGAGCTACCCGAACCGGACCCGCAACATCGCGTTCTACGAGCTCTACGCCCGCTGGATGCAGTTCGGCGCATTCACCCCCATGATGCGCAGCCACGGCACCGATGGCCCGCGTGAGCTCTATTACTTCGGCAAGGAGGGCGAACCGGTCTACGACGCGATGGTCCGCGCCATCCGCACGCGTTACGCGCTGATCCCCTACATCTACTCCATGATGCACGACGTCTCCGCGAACCGCGGGTCCATGATGCGTCCGCTCTTCGCCGACTTCCCGGCGGACAGGAAGACGCACAAGCTCGACACCGAGTTCCTCTTCGGCAAGTCCCTGCTCGTCGCCCCGGTCGTGAAGTCCATGTACCTCGCGAACAACCGCATCGACGTGTCCCGCACGAAGAACTGGGACGTCTATCTCCCCGCTGGCGCGAAGTTCATCGACTTCCACACAGGCAAATCCTTCGACGGCGGTCAGACCGTCTCCGTCGCGGCTCCGCTCGACCTCGTGCCGGTCTTCGTCCGCGCGGGCAGCATCCTGCCGATCGCGGAGCCGGTCGAATATGCGAATCAGAAGAAGTGGGACGACCTCGAGCTCCGCGTGTATCCCGGCGCGAACGGCTCCTTCACGCTCTACGAGGACGAATTCGACAACTACAACTACGAGAAGGGCGCTTTCTCCACCATCGAGTTCACGTGGAAAGACGGCGTCTTCACGGTCGGCGACGTGCAGGGCTCCTTCCCCGGCATGCTGAAGGACCGCACGTTCCGCGTGGTCCTCGTGAAGGACGGCGTCGGAGTCGGCGAGACCCGCACCCCGGTCGAACAGTGCAAGACGATCAAGTATAACGGGAAATCCGTCTCCATCAGGCTCTGAGCCTGATCCACCCTCAAAAACAATTCGGCCGTCCGGCGAACCGGACGGCCTTTTTCATGTCTGGATTCTGAAGGGGAACGGCTGGAAACGAGGTCCGCGCCACAGCCCGATGCGAGGTTCGCGTCAGTTGGCGGCGGAAGAGGCGGTTTTCTTTTGGCCCGCGCGGCTTCCTGTTCCTTTTCCTCCTGACGGATCTGCTCGACCCGCCGGATATAATCCTGCGCCTCTTCGTCGTAGGGGAAATAGATCAGCAGATGCTTCGCGGCTTCGAACGCGGGCGTGTAGCGGGCGTTCCGGAAATCGAACCTCATCTGCTCGCGCATGGCGACGCCCCACAGGTCGAGCACGTTTTCGGGGAACACGGCCTTGTACTGCGGAAATTTCAGCACCTCGATCGCGTCCGCGTACTGCTTCTCCTCCACGAGGAACTGCGCGTAGGCGAATCTCGCGTCCAGATCCTCGCGATCCTGCGCCCAGGCGGCGTACGCATGCTTCCTGGCCGACGGAAGGTCGTTCTTTTTCCGGTACAGACGCGAGAGTTTCAGGTGGAGCTGCACCTTGTCCGGCGTGTTCTCCTGAATGGAGAGATAACGCCCGATGGCCGCGTCGGTGCGGTCGCCCGCGGCGAGGAAATCGCCCGCGTAGTCGATCAAGTCGGGACGCTCGGTCTTCGCCGATTCGAACACGTCCAGAGCCGCCTTCCTGTCGCCGTCGGCAAACCGGATCTCGGCCCGGATGAACGGCAGGAACTCGCGCAGGGAGGAATCCTGCGGCAGAGCGGCGACGCGTTTTTCGAGTTCGCGCAGGGGGGCCAGGAACCCGTGACGCGCGCAGTAGGTGTAGTAGTAGAACAGCAGGTCGCCGTTGTCGGGATCGCGTTCCATGATGCCGCGGAATTCCTCCTCTGCTTCCTCATGGCGGC
>JAFYBD010000246.1 GCA_017540385.1 Lentisphaeria bacterium | reverse complement strand
TTTTCGCGCGGGGGTTGCTTTTCGGGGGCTCTTTTGCTAGAATGCGCGCCCGTTTTGCGACCATTCCAGGAAAATCAGGTTAGCCAACCCCCATGCCCACCATCAACCAGCTCGTGCGCAAAGGCCGTCAGACGCTCGCCAAGAAGAGCAAGTCCCCGGCCCTGAAGAACTGCCCCCAGCGCCGCGGCGTCTGCCTTCTCGTGAAGACCCAGACCCCGAAGAAGCCGAACTCCGCGCTCCGCAAGGTCTGCCGCGTCCGCCTCACCACCGGCTACGAAGTCACCGCCTACATCGGCGGCGAGGGCCACAACCTCCAGGAACACAGCGTCGTCCTCGTGAAGGGCGGCCGTGTCCGCGACCTCCCCGGCGTCCGCTACCACATCGTCCGCGGCGCGCTCGACAGCATGGGCGTCGATGGACGCCGTCAGGGTCGTTCCAAGTACGGCGCGAAGCGTGCGAAAGACGACGCCAAGAAGAAATAATCCCAGGATAAGGTAACGCATACACCATGAGAAGACGCAAAACCACGAAGCGGGAACTCATTCCCGACGTCAAATACAACAGCGAACTGGTCGCACGCCTCATCAACACCCTTATGAAGTGCGGCAAGAAGTCCATCGCGCAGAAGATCGTCTACGGCGCGTTCGACTACATCAAGACCCAGAAGAAGGACATGGAGCCTCTCGAGGTCTTCATCCAGGCCGTCGAAAACGTCAAGCCGAAAGTCGAAGTCAAGTCCCGTCGCGTCGGCGGCGCCAACTACCAGGTGCCCATCGACGTCGCGCCGGAACGCCAGGTCGCGCTCGCCATTCGCTGGATCACCATGTATTCCCAGGCCAAGAAGGGCAAACCCATGATGATCGCTCTCGCCACGGAACTGCTCGACGCGTTCGACAACACCGGCTCCTCCGTGAAGAAAAAAGATGACACCCACAAGATGGCTCAGGCCAACAAGGCTTTCGCGCACTACCGCTGGTAATCATCCGAAGTTCCCAATAAGCACTATATGACGACGACTTCCCACATTCTCAATCAGGATTACCACGAGGCTCCCGGTCGCAAGACCTCCCTCGCCGCCACCCGCAACATCGGGATCATGGCGCATATCGACGCCGGCAAGACCACGCTCTCCGAGCGCATCCTGTACTACACCGGCAAGAGCCACAAGATGCGCGAGGTCCATGAGGGCGCAGCCACCATGGACTGGATGGTCCAGGAACAGGAACGCGGCATCACCATCACCTCCGCCGCCACCACCTGCTTCTGGCTGAAGCACCGCATCAACCTCATCGACACTCCCGGCCACGTCGACTTCACGGCCGAAGTCGAACGCTCCCTCCGCGTGCTCGACGGCGCTGTCGCCGTCTTCTGCGCGGTCGGCGGCGTCCAGCCCCAGACCGAAACCGTCTGGCGTCAGGCCAAGAAATACCACGTGCCCATTCTCGCGTTCGTGAACAAAATGGACCGCACCGGCGCGGATTTCTACCGCGTCGTCGACGAAATGCGGAAGAAACTCGGCGCGACCGTCGTGCCCATCTCTCTGCCCATCGGTTCCGAATCCAATTTCAGCGGCAACATCCAGGTCATCGACCAGCGTGCCTATCGTTATGAAGGCGCGGACGGCGCTCAGGTCGTCGATTTCGACATCCCCGAGGAGTACCGGGAGAAAGCCAAGGAAGCGTTCGATTACCTGATCGAGTGCCTCGCCGAAGTCGACGATTCCATCATGGAACTCTACCTCGACGGCAAGACGCCCGAGAAGGAGCAGATCAAGTCCGCTCTCCGCACTGCCGTCGTCGCCGGCAAACTCGTCCCCGCTCTCTGCGGCACGGCGTTCAAGGACAAGGGCGTCCAGCTCCTCCTCAACGCCGTCGTCGATTACCTCCCGTCCCCGGTCGATATCTGGGAGACCAAGGGCACCGATCCCGACACCGAGGCTCCGATCACGCGCCACTGCGGCGACGATCAGCCGTTCTCCGCCCTCGTCTTCAAGATCATGAACGACCCCTACGTCGGCAAGCTCGCGTTCATCCGCATTTACTCGGGCATGGCCGAAAAGGGCGCGACCGTCATCAATCCCCGCACGCGCCGCCGCGAACGTCTCGGCCGCCTGCTCCAGATGCACGCGAATTCCCGTGAGGAGCGCGACGTCATCTACTGCGGCGACATCGCCGCCTGCGTGGGCCTGAAGAACTGCACGACCGGCGACACCATCTGCGACGAAGGAAACCAGATCGTTCTGGAATCCATGACCTTCCCCGACCCCGTGATCTCGATCGCCGTCGAACCCAAGAGCTCCGCGGCCCGCGACAAACTTTTCGCCGCGCTGTCCGCGCTCTCCGACGAAGACCCGACGTTCACGATCAACAGCAACGCCGAAACCGGCCAGACGATCATCTCCGGCATGGGCGAACTCCACCTCGAAATCATCATGGACCGCCTGATCCGCGAGTTCAAGGTCGAGGCGAATTCCGGCCAGCCCGAAGTCGCGTACCGCGAAGCCATCCTGGCTCCCGCGACCGCCGACTCCAAGTTCGTCCGCCAGACCGGCGGCCACGGCCAGTACGGTCACTGCGTGCTGAACGTGACCCCGATGGAACGCGGCCACGGCATCACCGTTGAGAACAAAGTCGTAGGCGGAGCCATTCCGAAGGAATTCATCAAGCCCATCGAGCAGGGCATCCGCGAAGCCGCGGCCACCGGCGTGCTTGCGGGTTATCCGCTCACCGACTTCCACGTTGACATCGTGGACGGTTCGTACCATCCGGTCGACTCCTCCGAAATGGCGTTCAAGATCGCCGCTTCCATGGGCCTCAAGGACGCCGCGCGCAAGGGCGGCATCTGTCTCCTCGAGCCCATCATGAAGGTCGAGGTCACCACTCCCGAAGAAAACATGGGCGACATCATCGGCGACATCAGCGCCCGCCGCGGCGCGGTCATCCAGGTCGACACCCGCGAAAGCACGGTCCAGATCATCGCGAATACTCCGCTCTCCGAGCTTTTCGGCTATGCGACCGCGATCCGCTCGCTGACGCGCGGTCGTGCCTCCTACACGATGGAACCCAATCACTTTGAACGCGTACCAACTTTTATTCAAGATAAAATTGTGGAGAAATCTCAAAAATGAGTACCAAAGCCGCTCCCCGTCAGGTCCAGAAGTTCCGTATTAAACTTCAGGCCTACGAACACCGCATCCTCGACCAGTCGGTCGCGGAAATCCTCAACACCGCCCGCCGCACCGGATCCCGCGTTGCCGGTCCGATCCCGCTGCCGACCCGGGTGGAACGTTTCACCGTCAACCGCTCTCC
>JAFYBD010000245.1 GCA_017540385.1 Lentisphaeria bacterium | reverse complement strand
CGTGATCGAGCTGAAGCTGAAACTCGAAGCCGCACAGAAAACGCTTGACAAACTCCGCGAGGAGAATTAAGCGTTTCGGAAGCGGTTTTCCCGCTCGAAGCAAACAGGCATGTCCGGTCAAACGGCCGGGCATGCTTTTTTGTGCGGTCAGGCGTCGAGATCAGGCCCGATCGGCGGATTGGCCGTCTCCGTTCAAAACGAACGTTTCCGGCTGTTCGCGGAACGCCTCCGGGCGAAGCGCTCCGCAATCGCGACTTTTTTCGACTTTTTTTGAGGAACGGGTTTGCATTTTCCGTCCCGAGGGTGTATAGTATAATTCATGCAAGCAATTTGCGGGGGCGTAGCTCAACTGGTTAGAGTGCCACCCTGTCACGGTGGATGTTGCGGGTTCGAATCCCGTCGCTCTCGCCATTTTTGTATCCACGCGATACGAAATGGCTTTTTTTATTGTCCGAATCCGGGGTGACGCGATGGAAAAAACGCTTCAGCACTTCTTGGGCTACCTGACGGCGGAGCGCGGTCTCAGCCGGAATTCCACCTCGGCCTACGCATCCGACCTCGAAGACTTCGTGCAATGGCTCCGCGAACACGGGTTCGACTCCTTCACCTCGGCCGGACGCGATGCGATCCTCGAATATCTGGAGCACTGCCGGGACGACCGCGGGCTCGAGACCGTGAGCATCGCGCGCCGCCTGGTGGCCATCAAGATCCTGTACCGGTACCTCTTCCGCGAGCATCTGATCCCCGCCGACGTGACGGACGTGATGGACTCGCCGAAATTCTGGCGCATCCTGCCCGATTTCCTGAACGTGGCCGAGGTCGACGCCCTGCTGAACGCCTATCCCGTGCGCGCGCAGGACCCGCTCGTCATCCGAAACCGCTGCATCCTGGAGCTGCTGTATTCCTGCGGCCTGCGCGTGAGCGAGTGCGTGAACCTGCGGTTCGGGTCCGTGCGCTTCGACGAACGCACCATCCGCGTGCTCGGGAAAGGCTCCAAGGAACGCATCGTGCCGATGGGCGACGCCGCCATCCGCCAGCTGAAACGTTACCTGGAGCGTTCGCGTCCCGAACTCGCGAAGGACGGCGCCGCCCCGCAGCTCTTCCTCTCCAACCACGGTCGCAAGCTCGACCGCGAGCGCGTGTGGATGGTCGTGAAGGAAGCGGCGCGGCTCGCCGGGATCACCAAGAACATCCACCCGCACACGCTGCGTCATTCGTTCGCGAGCCATCTGCTGGAAAACGGCGCCGACCTGAGGGTGATCCAGGAGATGCTCGGCCATGCCGACATCAGCACCACGCAAATCTACACCCACGTGGACGAAAACCGCCTGCTCGGGGTGTTCAACAAATTCCACCCGAGGGCTTGACCGAATGAAGCTGAAAGAATACCTGAATACGCCGTTCCGGCGGATGATGGCGCGCAATCTGGCGCTGGTCATGGTCATGGGCGTCATGGTGGTGTATGTGATGCTGCACGATTCGCGCCGCCTCTACGGCGAGAGCATGATCTTCTCCACCATGAGCACGACCGCGAGCGTGGACCTGTGGCACAGGGACCGTGCCACGGTGAAACAGGCGCTGGCCGCCGCGCACGGAGCGATCCGCGAGGTGGAAAAAACGTGCAACATCTTCGACCCGGAGAGCGAGCTCTCGCGGCTGAACGCAAAAGCCGCGGATGAACCGTTCGTCTGCGGCGACCTGCTCTGGGAAGTGCTGACACACGCGAGGACGTTCTATCGCGACTCCGGCGGGGCGTTCGACGTGACCATCGACCCGCTGATGAAGCTCTGGGGATTCCACAGCAAACGCGAGACGCTGCCGTCCGACGGGGAGATCGCTGCGGCGAAAGCGTTGACCGGGCTCGACAAGGTCGAATTCGACGACGCACGCCGCACGGTCAAGTTCACCGTCCCCGGCATGTCCATCAACCTGGGCGGGATCGCGAAGGGATTCGCCCTCGACCGGGCTGCCGCGGCGGTGTGCGCGCTCGGGATCAACACCGGCTGGATCGAAATCGGCGGGAATATCCTGGCCCTGCCGAAGAAGAACGGCGGCGGGCGGTATTCGGCGGGCATCAGGAACCCGTTCCGGAAGGACGCCCTGCTCGGGCACGTCCCGATGCGCGACGCCGCCATCAGCACCAGCGGCAATTACGAGCGCTACGTGGTCATCGACGGCCGGCAGTACACGCATATCATCGACCCCGCGACCGGGCTTCCCGTGGCCGACATGGACGCCGTGACCGTGATCGTGCCCGCCGGAAAAGACGTGCCGCCGGGTGTCGCCAGCGACGCCATTTCCACGTCCATTTTCATCGCCGGACCCGACGCCGTCGCCGGGTGGATGAAACGTTTCCCCGGTCTGCGCGTGCTCATCGTCCGCGGCCCCTCCGACCGCCCGGAACTCCTGCAGTACAACATTTCGCCCAAGCTAACGCTTTGACACACGGAGTGTGCCACATAGTGCGCGGCTCCGCTCGCGCACGCACAGTGTGCGCCAAGTAGTGTTCTGCTACGCGAGAACACACAGAGTGTGCCGCAGTAGTGCCCGGCTCCGCCAAGCTAACGCTTGGATTGCAGTAGTGCCCGGCTGCGCTCGGGCACGTGTTCTCGCGTAGCAGAACACTACTGAAGTTGAGGCGTTAGCCTCAGGCGATCACGGTCCAGTTCATGTCGACGCCACGGCCGAGTTCGTTCCACTGGGCCATGTTGCCGGAGGCGTAATACCCGAGCATGCCACTGGAATACTGACGCACGAGCAGATCGTCGTTGCCGTCGGAGTTGTAATCGCCGCAGCCGACGATGAACCAGTCCTTCGCGTCAAGCTGACCGAGCTGAGACCACTTGTTGGTCGAATCCCCGTCGCCCCACATGGCGACGAGGCCCGTTTCCGCGTGGAACGCCACGATGTCGTCCTTGTCGTCGCCGGAGAAGTCGCCGATGGCGCGCACTTCCCAGCCGCTGTCGGACGTGCCGAGGTTGGTCCATGTGCCGTCGATGTCGATCGCGTGGTATTCCGCGCCGGAATTGTGCGCCATCACGACCTGGTCCCTGCCGTCGCCGGAGAAGTCGCCGCAGCCGATCAGCGTCCAGCTCGCGTCGAATCCGGTGCCGATGCTGACCCAGTTCTCGGTGCCGTCGGTCCAAGCGCCGAGCGCGCCGAGTTCGTAGGTGTACCAGACGATGGAGTTCGCGCCGGAAGCGTTGCCGGTCAGATTTCCGACCTTGTTCTTCCAGTCGATGTTGTCGACGTTGTTCAGGTAGCCGATGTTGACCCAGGTGGAGCCGTCGGGGAGATCGTTCGCGTCGGCGTAATACCCGATGTACGCGCCGTGGATTCCGGCCTCGCTGGTGACGTTGCCGAAGAGCACGGAATCCGCCTTGCCGTCGCCGGTCATATCGTAGCAGCCGAGGTTGTCCCACTCGGCAGGGTGATTGCTGTTGGCGGACTGCCATTCGCTCGTGCCGTTCATCCAGTAGCCGTGCTGGTAATTGCCGTCGCCGTGCTCGCCGGTCCAGACGAACATCACGTCGGAGATGCCG
>JAFYBD010000244.1 GCA_017540385.1 Lentisphaeria bacterium | reverse complement strand
GTGGCCGGGCGTTTCCTCGGATGCGTCCGGCCGTGAGGTCAGAAGTCGATTGCCTCGCCGTCGTTTCCGGCGTCCTGGAGGTTCTGTTTGCTGGAGCCGTATTCCACCTGGCCGGTGTCCGCGTTCGAGTCGAACGAGTGGACCACGCTGGCGATCAGCTGGCGGATTCTGTCGCCGAAGAGACCGAGCACGGTCAGGGCCGCCACGGCGACCAGAGCGATGATGATGATGTACTCCAGGATGGCCTGTCCGCCGGAGGAACGGCGTTTTGTTGCATAGCGTTTTCTGTTGACTTTCATATCAGGACTCCTTGGTTGAGTTGGATTTCAGGTTCAGAGCGGTTCCCAGGCGATCAGCGAGAGCAGTCGCCAGCCGTACTCCAGGAACAGCCGCATGAGGAGGAAGAGCGCGAGCGTCAGCGTGACCGTGAGCATGAGCATCAGGGCGTATTCCGCGAGAACCTGCCCGGATTGCTGTTTGCGGCCGCGTCGTCTCATTTCGTCCTCCGTTACCAATACGATAGCATACTTTTCCGCAGTTTCAAATCAAAATATGCCAAAAAGAGCAAAAACCTTTAGACAAGGGACGCATGCGCCCGCGTCCTGCCGTGTCCGGGACGGGGATCCCCGGCGTGCGGCTTACTTTTTCTTGTCGTTTTTGTCCTTGCTTTTCTTGCTGTTCTTGGCCGCGTCCTTCGCGACGCCCTCGAGGTACTCCTCAGAGAGGTTGAGCGTGAAGACCGCGTCGTTGCCTTTCGGTTCGTGCTTCAGCGTGGAGAGCGGATTGGACTTGCCGCCCTTCTGGAGGAGCTTGCCGTCCTTGCCGATCTCGAACGAGCTCCCGGAGAGCATGGTGTAGAGCGTGACGATGCCGTCGACGGTGTGGAAGACTTCGTCGCGGACTTCGGACGTGGTGCAGCGGAGCGTGATCGTGGCGTCGAGCGAGCTGCGCGCGCCCTCGGAGATGCGTGCGAAAATGGAGCGGACGTTCTCGCGGATGTCCTGGATGTCCGGATCCTCCTCGTCGATCTCGATGGAGGAGTTTCCGGCCTTGATCTTCGTCTTCTTCTCCTCGGCCGTGCGGGGATGCGATTCCTCCTCGGCGGCGAGCCGGCCCTGGACGTATGCGGCGTCGACGGCGGCCGTGACGAGCGAGCCTTTGGTCTTCATGCTGGTCACGAGCATCGGCGTGTCGGGGTTTTCCTGCCAGACGTAGGGCTTCGTCTCGGGCATGTTGATGGCCAGGCGGCACTGCATGATGTCGTCGGAGACGAACTCGAAGAACGCGAGCATGTCGGTCTGCCCGTTCACCACGTGGATCTTCAGGACCTTCGTATTCCCGATCGTCAGGGCCTCGGTCTTGATGTCGTCGCGGCCGGCGAGGCGGTTGTAGATGGCGTTCACGCGGCCCGGAGCGTACACGACGGACTCCATGAGCGACTTCTCGAAGTCGGCCGGGTCGATCTCGGTCAGGAAGAACGTCACGTCGCCGTTCATGTCCTCCATGACCATCGCGACGTCGTCGAGGCAGGCGGGGAGGTTGAACCCGTCTTTCGAAAGGAGACGTTTCAGCGCGGGCGATTCGACGGCCTTGGCCGAGTTGAAGTACACGACGAACTTGGCGTTCGAGGGGACGTAGTTTTCCGAAACGGCGAAGGCGTCCGGTCCCGGCACGCCGAACGCGAGGAGGACGGTTGCGGCAGCTGCCGCGAAGCGCGATTTGAGGTTCATTGCGGTGTCCTTTCTGCGGAAATGAAAACGGGTTATTGCGATTGCGTGAAATACATGAAGTTGCGGATGGCGTTCGCCTCCAGGTTCAGCGCCGTCGGCTCGTCGAACGGTCCGTCGATGACCACGGCGTCGGAGTCGGAGTAGAGGAAGCGCGGGCGGAACGTGCGGTAGAGCACGCCGTCGATCACGAACGCGAGCGTGGGAGCTTCGTCGCGCCTCTCCACGCTGAGCTTGCGCCAGAGTTTTCCGCCGTCCTGGGTCAGGTTGAGCCGGAGCTTGTAGAACCCGGGCAGATCGTTCACTGCGATGGCCTCGATGGAGATGATGTCGGAGGAGTCCAGCAGCTGGTTTTTGTCGATGATGACCTCGTCTCCGTACATGGAGCGGATTTCGTATTCCTTCTCCGAGCCCCGTTTGTGCTTCACGAGCTCGTGGATGGAGATCACGGCGAACTGCCCGGGGTCGCCGACGATCGGCCGGTAGACCTCCTGCTTTTCATCCAGGTTCATGGCGTCGAATACGTTCCTGCCGCTGCTCTCGCACGAGACGGCGAAACACGCCGCGAATCCGAGCGCGAAGACCGCGAGCCGCGCCATGGCGGGGCGTCCGATACTGTCTGTGAGGTGGCGTTTCATGGCGGTCAGTTCATCCTGAAGTGGTTGCGCGAAGCGTTGCTCTCCAGCTTCTTCGCGGTCGTCGGGTCGAAGGGGCCGTCGACAATGATCGAGGTCGAGACGTCGTCGTAGAACAGGCGCGGCACGAAAGTCCGGTAGACTACGCCGTCGATGAGGAACGCCACGTGATTGCCCTTGTTCGGCAGGCTGAGCCCGATCCAGTGACGTTTCCCGCGGTCGGTCAGCTTCAGTTCGAGGCTGTAGTACGGCGGCTGTTTTTCGAGCGGGATCGCCTTGATGCTCAGGATGTCGGAGGAATCCAGCAGCACGGTCTTGTTCAGACAGAGGTCGTCGGAGTACATCGCCGGGACGAATATTTCCTTGTCGGTCCCGCGACGCAGCGTGATGATCTCCCGGATGGCGACGACGCCTTCGAGGGGACGGTCGGACATGTCGAGGTTCTCCGGGTCGAGCATGTGGTCGATGTCGTCCGGGTTGCAGGAGCCCCCCCCCGCGCCGCAGAAGAGGAACGCGGCGGAGAGGAGCGCGAGTCCGGGGAGCTTCAGCCGGATTTGTTTCAGAAGGTTCATGCGGAGTTATTTCCTGAGCTTGAAATAGTTGAACTTTGCGTTGTTCTGGAGCGACAGGGCCGTGGCCTGGTCGAACGGGCCGTCCACGATCACGTCCATGTCCGCGTCGTCGTCCAGCATCCGCGGGACGAATCCGCGGTACACGGTGCCGTCGATCACGAACGCCAGTTCGGTGCCTTTGTGCTGCACGCTGAGGTTGATCCAGAGCTTGCGGCCGCGTTCGGTCAGGTCGAGCCGGAGGTTGTAGAACCCCTGGTCGCCGGGGATCGGGACGGGCTGGATGTATTTGATCTCGGACGAGTCGAGCAGCTGCATGGCGTGGATCGTCACGTCGTTGCCGAAATACGACGACACGGTACGCTCGACGCTGTCGCCCGTCTTCCTGCGGATGACCTCGTGGATGGAGACCACGTTCTTCGCCGGCTTCTGCATCTCCTCCCAGTTTTCCGGGTCGAAATACAGTCGGACCTCCTCTTTGTCGCAGCTGTGGTAGCCGCAGCAGAAGAGCGCCGCAGTCAGGAGTGCCGCCGGAGCGAAGAGTCTGTGAAAGTTTTTCATGGCGTGACGTGTCCGTGATGGGGGTGAAACGAAATTATGCGCAACCTATAAGATAAACTCCAAACGCGAAAATGCAACCTCATATTTAGAAAAAAGGTTGAAAAAACGGGTATTTTCGTTTCACAGGTTGAAAAATCGCCCGGACGGGATACTTTAAGGGTATCTCTGAAAATTCGATCGGATGGATTTTCAGCGAATGGGCAAAAAGACCAATGCAGGAAGATTTGAGCGTGGCTACCTGAAGGTAACCACCGAAAATCTTGCCAGTTGGACTTTGTCCAGACGCGAAAAGCCGCCGAATACCAATTTTCAGAGGTGCCCTGAATTCTGTCGCAATAACCGGCCGGAACGCTTTTCTCTTCCGGCTTTTACCATCTCACGGAGGTGCAAGTTGAAAGAACCCGCCCGCACGTCCTCCCACCTGGAGACGATTGAACAGATACGCTCCCGCCTGAAACAGGTCATCCGGGGCAAGGACCAAGTCATCGAACTGCTCCTGAACGCGGTCCTGGCGAACGGGCACGTGCTGCTGGACGACGTCCCGGGCGTGGGAAAGACCTCCCTCGCCAAGGCGCTCGCCCTCACGGTCCGGGCCGACTTCAAGCGCATCCAGTTCACCTCGGACATGATGCCTTCCGACATCCTCGGCTCCTCCGTCTTCAACCAGCAGTCCGGCGAATTCAAATTCTATCCCGGCCCGGTCTTCGCGAACATCCTCCTCGGCGACGAGATCAACCGCGCGTCGCCGCGCACGCAGTCCGCCCTGCTCGAAGCTATGAGCGAACGCCAGGTCTCCATCGAGGGCGTGCGCTACCATCTGCCGGAACCCTTCATCGTGATCGCGACCGAGAACCCGGTGGAGTATTTCGGCACGTTCCCGCTCCCGGAAGCCCAGCTCGACCGCTTCGCCATGAAATTCTCCCTCGGCTACCCCGATTCCGAGGAGGAACTCGCCATGCTGAACGACCGCTGGCAGGGCGACCCGCTCGACCACCTGGAACCCGTGGTCGACTGCGGCGGATTGCAGAAGATGCAGGAGGCCGTGCGGTCGGTCGTGATGGAACGCACCGTGCAGGAATACGCCCGCGCCATCGTGGCAGCCACACGCGACCCGGAGAACGGTTTTTCGCTCGGCGCGAGTCCCCGCGCCCTGCTCGACCTCGCGCGCTGCGCCCAGGCCCGGGCGATGCTGAAGGGACGCGAATTCGTCACGCCCGACGACGTCTCCACGCTCGCAGTGGCCGTGCTCGCGCACCGTCTGATCCCGGACCGGAAGAGCCGTCACGCCGGAGCCTCCGCCGAGGAGCTCGTCGCGGCGGTCGTGAAGAAGATCCGGGTCCCGGTCTAACCGTCCATCGCGCCGGCTGACGATGACGATCAGAGACATCCCCTATGCCATAAGAGACCTGTGGCTCCGTTTCCTCGACGGACCCCAGTGGCTCCGGGAGTCCCACGGCCTCGACCGGGTGTTCCGCTACTATTGTTCGCCCTCGCTGAAACTCCTCTTCTGGGCGATGGCGTGGTACGAACGCCTCTTCAGCCGCCCCATGCGCCTGCTCTTCATCGTGATCCCGATCTTCGCGTTCTTCGCTTCGCTCACGTTGAACAGCCCGGCGATCCCGTTCTTCCTCTTCCTTGCCGTGCTCGTCGCGGTCGACCTGGTCATCGGGTTCGTTTTTCGTCCGCGACTCCGCATCGAGCGCTCCTTCCCGCCCCGGGTGAAATGCGGCGTGCCGTTCGCCGTCTCCTACCGCATCCGCAACCGTCGCCGGATACCCGCCGCGGATTTGCTGCTGGACCCGAACATCGAATTGCCGGAGCTGAGGCGGATCGACGGGTTCGAGTACCAGGACGTCCCGGGCGGGGCCGAGGTCGACTGCACCATGGAGCTGAAACCGCTCCGGCGCGGCGTCTACAGCATCGTCCAGGGGATCGCGGAGTCGAGCTTCCCGTTCAACCTCTTCAAACACTCCGTCGCGTTCGGGCGCAAGGAACCGCTAATCGTGCATCCCACCTCGCGCAGGCTCCGCAACCTTTTCCCGCGCGAAGGCGGCGTCCTGCCGCGTCTGAGCGCGCGCTCCGTGCCGAGACCGGGCGAGAGCATGGATTTCTACGGCTGCCGCACCTACCGGCCGGGCGATTCCCCGCGGAAGATCCACTGGCGCGCCACCGCGCGCTGCCGGATCCCGATCATCAAGGAGTACCAGCAGGAACACGTCTCGCACGCCGCGCTCGTGCTGGACGCGTACGTCCCGCCGACGCGGTCGGCCGCGGACGCCCTGCGGGTGATGTTCAGCCTGTCGATCTCGCTGCTGAGGGCGCGCACCAACGCCCAGTTCGAGGCAGCCGTGTCCCTCGCCGCTTCGGTCGCCGACACGCTCACCTCGATGGCGTATCACGTGGACATGCTCGCCGTGGGGGACCGCGTGAGCCGTTTCCCCTCGGGCGGCGAACCGGACCATGACTGCGACCCGGTGCTGGACGAACTCGCCACGGCGTCGACCACGGCCCGCGACGCGCTGAACGGGGACGGCATGGAACGCCTCGCCGTCGAAGCGCTGGAATCCGGCACGGTCTTCGCGATCCTGCTGCGGTGGGACCGCTCCGCCAGGGCGTTTCTCGAACGTCTTCGCGGCTGCGGCTCCGCGATCGTCCCGGTGCTGGTCTCGGATAAGGTCCCGGCCGGGGAACTGCCCGACGACCTGCGCGTCGTGACCCCGGAGTCGATCCTCGCCGGAGGAGACCTGCCGTTATGAGAAAGATCCCCGTGCAGTTCGATTTCGATCCTCCGGCCTCCAGACAGATCGGGCTCGTCACGCGCTGTCTCCTGATCCTGCCGCCGGCGTTCCTCCTGTCGCTCAAATACGACCTGCCGCACATCGCGATCATCGCTTCGCTGCTGGTGGTGGTGCCGCTCTTCCAGTCGGCCAGCTTCCGCCTGCGCGACCGCCCGATCATCTATTCTCTGCTGGGGGCGGGCGTCCTGGCCATTCTGCCCGGTCTGCTGGTGAAGATACCCGACACCCGTCTCACGTTCTCCGACTACCTGAT
Source organism: Lentisphaeria bacterium (assembly GCA_017540385.1). Taxonomy (GTDB): domain Bacteria; phylum Verrucomicrobiota; class Lentisphaeria; order Victivallales; family UBA1829; genus UBA1732. Next base: position 898 of record JAFYBD010000244.1, on the reverse strand, counting down.
GCGCTCGCACCTCTTCCTGCCGTTTCTGCTGTACTCTGCGGCGATTTCCTTCTGGTTCCGGCGGACGCGCGAGGTGACCTCTCTGTGCCTGCTGGTGGCGCTGCTTTCCTGCCTCGCCTGCGGCGACGTGTACAATACCTCCACGCTCGTGAACGTGACGTTCGCGGGCACGACGCCTCTGCTGCGGCATTACCGCTCGACCTACCTGACCTGCGCCGTGCTCCAATGCCTCGGCACGCTCCTGCTCCTGACCGCCGATGCGCGGTACGATTCCACCCGATCGCTCGCGTCCGTCCGCTCCGCACGGCTTCTGGCCGTGCTGCTGCTGATCCCGGTCCTGTGGGGCGCCCGGGCGTGGTTCTTCTCGCTCGAGGGAGCTTTCCGTGAATGGCGTTCCCACCTGCAGCAGGTCTTCCAGACCCAGCAGCAGGGGTACGCGAACGCCTTCCCGCAGGAGACCGGCATCGGCGATCCGTCGTTCCTGCTGGACAGCCCGGTCGAAGTCCTGATGCGCGTGGTGGCGGACCGTCCCCCGGGGTACCTGAGGGGCAACGTCTACCGGGCGTTCTCCGGGATGCGCGGTGGCATGTGGTTTGCCGACGAGAAGGACACGACCGACCTCGTGGAAAGCACTCCGGAGGGCGAACGCAACCTCACGGTGCTGACGTTCCTGATCGACGTTTCCGGCGAGACCGACACCGACCGGATGGAGTTCCGCTACGAAGGGGCGTTCCGCAGCCGGATCCCCCCGCTCCCCGGCAACGCCACTTCTGTCACGCTCGACGCGAAGAGCGCGGCGGTCACGCGCGACGGCTGCGTGGTGGCGGAGAACTGGAATCCCTCGACCGGCGTGATCGCCACGGTCCATACCCCGGACCCGTTCTCGGCCGGGCAGGAC
>JAFYBD010000243.1 GCA_017540385.1 Lentisphaeria bacterium | reverse complement strand
TCGGTGAGGTCGACCAGGTTCAGCACGCGGCCGCCGGAGCTGAGGACTTCGCCGGCTTCGGCGATGCGGTACTGGATGCGGCCGTCGATCGGAGCGGTGAGGGTGCTGTCGTCGATGTCGGCCTGGATGCGGTCGGCGTCGGCCTTGGCGGCGAGGATGGCGGCCTGGGCCTTCTGGACGGCGGCCTTGTCGGAAACGATCGCGGCTTCGACGCTCTGGATGTCGGCTTCGGCGCTCTGGATGTCGGCCTTCGCGGCGTCGACGTCGGCGGACGCGGACTGGTACAGGGCCTCGTCGTTTTCAAAGGTCTGGCGGGACGTGACGTCTTTCTCCAGGAGCTCCTTGGAACGGTCGTAGCGGCTCTTCGCGTTGTTCATGGTGCTGACCTTCGCGGCGAGCGCGGACTTCGCGGAAGCGAGCGAGGCTTTCGCTGCGGCGAGCGAGGCTTCTTCGACCTCGACCTGCGCCTTGGCCTGTTCGAGTTCGGCTTCCTTCACCTTGATCTGCGCGTTGGCCTGTTCGAGTTCGGCCACGAGGGTATTGGTCTGCATCTGGACGAGCGTCTGACCGGCCTTCACGTAGTCGCCTTCGTCGACCAGGACGTCTTCGATCTTGCCCGCAAGCTTCGCGGCGATGTTGATCTCGGTCGCCTCAAGACGGCCGTTGCCGGAGGCAAACGCCGGATTCCGGTAGATCGCCTCCTCTTTGTAGGTCTTGATGAGGTACCAGGCCATGCCGATGGTCGCGATGACGAGGAGCGAGATGATGATTTTTTTCATGTTGAACATGGTTTGGGGATCCTTTCCCGTTTGTTTCAATTATGTTAAAACAGCAATCAAATAATATAACGCCGCGGGGTCCGTCTGTCAAGCCTTTTCCTTTTGTTTTCATGCGTTTGAGGCGCTTTTTTGCAAAAAGAAAAAGGCCGTTTGAGGCGGCCTTTCATCGGGCTTGCAGCCCGGACAAATCACCAGACGTCGGTGTGAACGGCGGCGGGGTCCCATTTGTCCTTCGCGTCGACCGGACCGGCAGGCCAGCCGAACGGGATCAGGCAGAAGGGTTCCACGCCGTCCGGGAGACGGAGCGTCTCCTTCAGGATGGCGATTCGCTCGGAGATCGGATGGACGCCGGTCCAGACGGCACCGAGCCCGAGCGCGTGAACGGCCAGGAGGAAATTCTCGGTGGCCGCCGCACCGTCCTGAATCCAGTATTCGCGCGCCTCGCCGGGGAGCGTCTTGTCCAGGACGCCGCAGATGGCGACGGCGAGCGGAGCGGTGGCGGTCATCTTCGCGTTCGGGAGCGCCGCGCCGAGTTTTTCGAGTTCGGCCCGGTCGCGGATGAGCACGAACGCCCACGGCCGGCTGTTCTTGGCGGACGGAGCCGCCATGGCGGCGCGCAGGAGCCGTTCCACGGTCTCCTCGGGGACGGGTTTGTCGAGGAACGCCCTCACGCTGGGGCGGGTCATGATGGTCTGGATGGCGTCGTTCATGATACAATCCTTTCTTCGCGGCTCAGCGGCAGATTTTCAGGATCATGTCGTCGGCCGTGACGGAGGGGTGATGGTAACGTTTGCGCTTCACGGTGATCTTGCGGAACTGGATGGCCTCCTTCGGGCACCACTGGAGACAGCCGAGGCAGTGCTCGCAGTGGCCGTGCCAGGTCGGGATGCCGTTCATCATGATGATGTTCGAATCGGGGCAGATGCGTTCGCACAGTCCGCAGGAATCGCATTTGTCGGTCACCCAGAAATACCGGTCGTAGTTCGCCAGGAACGCCACGGCCTTCTGCGCCACGGCGTCGCCGAAGATGTCGAACGGGAACACGTGCAGCAGCTCCTCGGTCTTGCGTTTCTTCACCGCGCGCACCGCGTACACGATGTCGCGGGAGGCTTTCGAGAAGAGCTTCTCCATGCGGTTCGGCGTGGGCGGGATGGAGCGCGGGATGTAGTTCGACGGCATGGTCAGGCTGAACGAGATCGCGAGCCGGATGTCGCGCTCCTTCAGCAGGGCCTCCAGGATGTACGCCGCCGAACCCTTCATGCCGCCGCAGGTGCAGAGCGCATAGACATAGCTGCCGCTGCCGGGCACGATGCGCGAGACGAATTTCTGCACGATACCAGGCAGGCCGAAGCAGTACACGGGGAAGAAGATGCCGACCGTGTCCGCTCCGGACAGGTCCACTTCGCCCGCCCGGTCCAGGTCGGCGATGGAGACGAGCTCCGTGTCGCCCAGCTTCGCGGCGAATTCGCGCGCCGCCGCCAGGGTGTTTCCGGTCGATGAGAAATAGTAGATTCTGTTCATGGTCGCCTCGCTCTCGTGATGCGGTATTTCGCTGTTGGATGAGGTGGGATTCGCCTCGATCCCCCGTCAGGCGCGGGGGACCGACTTGAATTCGATTTTCTCCTTGCCCGTCCTGTAGGCCTCGATGTTGATGTCGGCGGCCTTGGCCTTCTTCGCGAACATCTCGCGGACGGCCTCGATCATGGCGGTGTCGAGGTTCGCCTTGTCGGCGTCGTTCAGGAAGTTGTCCGCCATGACGGCCGCGATGGCGCCGAGCATGACGGTGTTCGCCGCGCGCAGGTCGCCCAGATGGTTCGCCAGGTCGGATGCGGGCAGGCCGTAGACGTAATGATCGGCCGCCGCGCCCTCGGGGAGCTTCACGGTCGAGGAGTCGTACACGAGCACGCCGCCTTTCTTCAGGATGGGCAGGAACTTCTCGACGGACGGCTGATTCATGCAGACGAGCATGTCGCAGTTCTCGGCTGCTTCGGGCGAGCCGATGTGGGACTTCGAGAAGACGACGGAGCAGTTCGCGGTACCGCCGCGCATTTCGGGGCCGTAGGACGGCAGCCACGACACGTTGAAGTTGCGCTGCTTGCCGAGGATGGCCAGGATGTAGCCGAGCGACAGCACGCCCTGACCGCCGAATCCGCTGATCTTCACGCGACATTCGCGATCGAACACCGGGGAGGAGCAGCTGTAGTCGCCGATGGCGCTGGTGAGCTCCTCGGGATACAGCAGGGATTTGATCTTGTCGGCGTCGTAGTTCATTTCGGCGCGGACCACGGGCTCGCGTTCGGCCGCACGGTCGAGGTAAACGCCGAGCGGGAAGAACTTCGTCATCTTCGTCTCGATGAACTCGCTCATGTCATGGGCGTTCATTTTCAGGTTCACGGGGCAGCCGGAGAGGAATTCCACGAGGGAGAAACCCTTCTTGTCCATGCTGTTCTGGAGCGCCTTGCGGACGGCGCGGCGCGCGGCCATGATGTTCTTGAAGCTCGTGAGGGCGCAGCGTTCCACGTAGACCGGGGCGTCGAACTGCGAGATCATCTCGCACACGCGGATCGGGTAACCGGTCTCGAGCACGTCGCGTCCGAGCGGGGTGGTCTGGGTCTTCTGGCCGGGGAGCGTGGTCGGGGCCATCTGGCCGCCGGTCATGCCGTAGATCGCGTTGTTCACGAAGAACACGGTCATGTTCTCGCCGCGGTTGGCCGCCTGCAGGATGTGGTTGAATCCGATGGAGGCCAGGTCGCCGTCGCCCTGGTAGGAGATCACGACGTCGTCGGGATTGGAACGCGTGAGACCGGTCGCGACGGCCGGAGCGCGTCCGTGGGCGCACTGGATCGAGCGGCATTTGAAGTAATAGTAGGCGAAGACCGCGCAGCCGACGGGAGCCGCCAGCACCACGCGGTGGGTGATGCCCAGGTCGGCGATGGCTTCGGCGATGAGCTTATGGAGCACGCCGTGGCCGCAGCCGGGGCAGTAGTGCATATTTTTCTTGATGGAGCCGGGACGGCGTTCGAAAACGTCGAAGAAACCTGCCGGACGGCCCAGTTTGATTTTCTCGCTCATGTTCACTTTCCTCCTTTGATCGCTTCCATCGTGCGGTTCACGATCTCTTCCACGGTCGGCACGTTGCCGCCCATGCGGTTCACGAGGGACACGGGGCGGGCGCACTCGATGGCGAGCCGCACGTCGTCGATCATCTGGCCGTTGCTCATTTCGACGGAGATGAACTGCTTCACGCCGTTCTTCACCGCCTTGCGGAGCGCGTTCTCGGGGAACGGGAACAGGGTCAGGGGCCGGACGAGTCCGATCTTCACGCCCTGCTGGCGGAGCACGTCGACGGCGGAACGCGCCATGCGGCTGGCGATGCCGTAGGCGACGAACGCGTATTCGGCGTCGTCCATCATGAACTCCTCGCAGCGCTGTTCCTTCCCGCGGATCACGTCGTACTTGCGGTTCAGGCGGCGGTTGGTCTCCTCGAGGTCGACGGGATCCATGTAGATGGAGCTGATCCAGTTGTCCTCGCTCACGGAGCGGTCAAGCGACCAGGCCGGAGGCATCCGACGCGGCTTGGGCTCGGGGAGCTCGAGTTTTTCCATCATCTGGCCGATCATGCCGTCGGTCAGGACGTACACCGGGGTGCG
>JAFYBD010000242.1 GCA_017540385.1 Lentisphaeria bacterium | reverse complement strand
TCAAGGACGGTGCGGACTACCTGTCCGGCGCCCGGGCGTATTTCAGCGCGTCGCAGGACACCTCCTCCGCGCTGCTGACAGGTTCCATGGGGCAGAAGAAACGGAACATCAACGACCAGAACTTCGGGGACGTCTTCGCGTCGACCGTGGCGGGTTACGACGCCCGACAGGTCTCGAACCAGCTGAAACGCTTTGAAAACTCCCGTTTTCTCCAGGACATTCAGGCGGATGCGCTCGCCAAGCCCGTCGGCATCCTGAAGCTGGATGACGGCACCCGTCTGCGTCCCTTCGAAGCCGGGCGGATGGTCCTGCCCGTCTTCGACCACACCGCGCTGATCCCGGTCTCGCTCGAACCCGTGGAGGGCTCCTCCCTGTCGAACCTGTCGTGGATGTATTACCTGATGGACTTCGTGCCGGAGCTGAGCGGCAGCCTCACGCTCGAGGACGCGCTGGGCCGCGCCGTCGAGGAGCATCGCGATCGTTTGAGAGATTACTTCCCCTACTACCTCGCACTGCGCTTGCTCGGCGACCCGGCGTTCCGCCAGGAGGGACTGGACTGGCTCGACAGGCACAAGGAAGCATACGAGCCCGGCAATGGCGGCGGGAACGCCACGCCGACCTACCACGCCGACGACAGCGGCAACGAATTCAAACTGCACTGACGCGGGAGCTCATCTCCCGTTCATCATACCAACCACACAGGAGCTTCGAATCATGCCGGATTATCCGTTCCAACATATCGTCGTGGGACTGCTCGAGGTCAACTGCTGCCTCGTCCAGAATCCCGGAGACCGCACGCTGTACGTCATCGACCCCGGAGGAGACTGGAAACTCATCCGGTCGGCCGCCGAAAAGCTCGACTGCGACGAGGCCGTGATCCTCTTCACCCACGCCCACGTGGACCACATCGCCGCCGCCGGAGCGACCGCCGACGCGCTGAACGTGAAGCGGGTGTACCTGAACCCGGCCGACAAGCCGATCTACTACAGCAAGGGCAACACGGTCGGCAACTACATCCCGGCCGCCGAAAACCTCCCGGACACGATCTGGCCGCCCGAAGACCCGCGCATGAAAGTCCTCCCCTGCCCCAGACATTCCCCCGGCGGCGTCTCGTATTATTTCCCCGAACTCGCCACGGTCTTCTGCGGCGACACGCTGTTCTTCGGCTCCATCGGCAGGACCGACCTGCCGGGCGGGGACGAAAACGTGCTCATAAAATCCGTGCACGAGCAGATTTTCAAACTCCCGGACGAGACCCGCGTGGTCCCCGGGCACGGCCCGTTCACCTCGGTCGGATACGAGAAGAAACACAATCCGTTCGTCTGAGCAAGTCTGGGCTCACACGAGCCCGGACCGGCTCAGTCCTCCGCCGGATGGCTCTTCCGCCACGCCGCGGCACGGCGGATCATGTCGTCCCGCACGGATTCGGCGAAGAAAAAGAGGTCGTTCATGTGGAACACCCCTTCGCCCATCGCGCCGCTCGCGTCGAACTCGCTGTCGCCGGGCAGCTCCACGATCACCGCGCCGCGCGCCGGGTCGGCCCGGGTCCCGGACAGCAACTTCCCGTCGAACTTCCCCGCTGGCTCCTTCTCCGAGACGTAGTAATACCCCGTCTCCGGCAGGTCGGACTCGCCCGCCGGGGTCGTTTTTGAGCTCCAGGTGAGCGGATTCACGACGCAGCCGCCGGGCGTGGCGAGCATGTTGTCTCCGGCACCGGGAGCGAGGGTGTTCCAGCTCAGGATCACTCCGGTCTCGCCCGGTTTCGTCCCTCTGCGAATACCGCGCCCCGCGAAATCCCGGTCGACCTCCGCCGCCGTCTTCTTCGGCAGGCCCGCGAGGTACGCCGCGACGAACCCGGATTCCGGGGCGATCTCCGGCGTCGAACGGAGGAGTTCGTACAGGTCGGACGCGCCCTGGCTGTGCCCGATCAGGATGTAGGGCATCCCGGGCGTGTGGAAGCGTTCCAGAAAGTACAGGAACGCCGTCTTCGTATCCTCGATCCCGTAGCGGAACAGCGTCTCCCCGAGGTCGCCCGCGAAATCCGTTTCCAGCGACGTTCCGTAATCCGCCTGACGCACGAACGGCGCATAGAGTTTGAACGGGTGGACCGGGTCGGTCAGGAGCCCGAACGTGAGCTTCAGGTAATCGGCGGCTTTCACGCGGATGCGGTCGAACCTGTGGTCCATGACCGGGCGGAGCTTGTTCTGAAACAACGTGGGGTAGATGTAGAAGACCTCGAATTCGGGCAGGATGGAATTCGTCTCGCCCGAGCTGAGCCAGCTCGAGGGATTCGCGTAGTCGGGCGCTGGCGGGATCACGAGCGGGGCCGCGATCTCCGCGGCCGGAGCGGACGCGGGCGATTCCGTCGCCTCGACGACGACCTCGCCGGTCCCGTCGGGCACGGGTTCCGTCTCGCCCCGAGAAAAGAGGGCGCACGCGGAGACGACGAGCGCCAGGACGACCGCTGCGGCGAAAACGGACGCGAACCGTCCCGAGTTCAAAATCGAGGTTGGAGATTTCGGATGTTTCATGGATTGCTCCCGGATGCGGCGGAACCGCGTTTCCCGGCCGGAAAAACGCAACCGGGGGAGTTATAATTTACCTCCTGACCCCCCGAAAAGCAAGGCGGGAAGACTTTTTTCCGTTTTTTTTCGGTTTTCGGTTTTCTTTTTTGCGTTCCCTTGCTATATTTCTATGATAAAATCATCAACTAACCGTATTATCCCGAAAGGAGCTTTTTTCATGAAGGCCATTCGTTTCCTCTCCGCGACGGCGGCCGTCGCCTGCATCGCCTTTGCTTCCGCCTGTTCCGACTACGTGGGCAAGGAAGCCACTCACCCGCTCTACGCGAAAGCCATGAGCGCCAAGACCTCCAAATCCTACCGCGAATCCGCCGACAGCCTGGAGGAATTCCTCGTGATCTGCCCGAAGTCCCCGAAGGCGCATTACGACGTGGCCCTGCTCTACAAGGAAAACCTCGAGAACTATCCCGCCGCCATCTATCACCTCCAGAAATATCTTGACCTCACCGGCGAGGCCCTCCCGAAGGACGACCAGGCCGCGATCCGCCGTTACATCCAGGACTGCGAACGCCAGATGTTCGAGCTCTACCGCGTCCGCAACGACGTGAAGCTCGCGGACGACGTGCCGCAGGTCGATCCGGCGAAGCTCGCTGCGAAGAACACCGAGATCGCCGCTCTCCGCGAGAAGATCCAGAAGTACATCGACAACGAGAAGCTGATCCTGGCGCAGAATCAGGAGCTCCGCAACCGCCTGGCGAAGGCCACTACGGCCGCGACGCAGACTCAGAGCGGCCGGACTCAGACCGCCTCGTCCGCTTCCTCCGCTTCGACGTCCCAGACCACGGCGAGAAGCACCTCCGTGCCCTCCTCCACCACCGGCACCCCCGGCACCACGATCGCCGGCGAAAACGGCGTCCGTTACTACTACGTGGCGAAAGGCGACGGTCTGCAGGCCATCGCGCAGAAGATGTACGGCAAGGCGTCCATGTGGAAGATCATTCAGGACGCCAACAAGGAAACACTCGGCGAACGCGGCATCCTGAAGATCGGCCAGAAGCTCGTGATCCCGCCCGCCCCCGCCCAGTAATTCAGTTTGTCCCTCGTTCAAACAGGAGGCATAGTCCATGAAACGGTTCGGTTTATTCCTCGCGGCGGCAGCAGCGTCGCTCCTCGCGTCGTGCCATTTCAGCCTGATTCCCGAAACCGAGTTTTCGGACCCGAAAACGTTCGACCTCGCGTCCCCGGCTCCGGTCACGGGGTTGCCGTTCGTGGTCGACGTCGAGACGTTCTCCAGCGAGTGCGCCGGGCGCTTCAAGATGGTGTTTCGCGAAGACGAGAACCGCATCAGCGTGGACGAGTACAACCGCTGGTCGATGCCACCCGGAGCGATGCTCACCAAGTACCTGTCGGCACGGTTCGCCGCAGCCCCGGATTCCTCCCAGGACCACGCGAAACCGCTCTTCTCTCTTGACGGCACGGTCCTGATCTGCGAGCTCAACGTGCAGAAAAAACAGGTCAGCCTGATGATCCATTTCATCATCACGGAGCACACCGATGACGAGTTCAAACTCTCCGGCACGAAGAGCTACAGCATCCCGGTCGACGACGTCTCCGCCGAATCGTTCGCGGAGGGCATGAACAAGGCCGCCGGGCAGTTCGCCGACGATGTGGTGAAATTGCTGAAGGCGGAAATGCAGACCCATGCGGCGGCCCCGAAGGCGCCCGCACCCCTGCCGTAACGCACGCCAACGCCCCGGAAAACGCCGTCATGCCCGGATTCGACCCCGAAGACGTCCTCCGTCATTTCTACCCGGAGGACACCCCTCTGCGCAGGCTCCTGCTCCGCCACAGCACGCAAGTGCGCGACATGGCGCTCAGGATCCTCGACGCCCCCGCCTGCCCTCCCGGGCTCGACCGCGAACTCGTCTCCGCCGGGGCCATGCTGCACGACGTGGGCATCCTGAAATGCCATGCGCCGTCCATCCTCTGCACGGGCGACCTCCCCTACGTGACGCACGGCGTGACCGGCGCGGCCATGCTCCGCGAATACGGCCGCGCAAACGGCCTCGACATGGAGCCGTACGCCCGCATCTGCGAACGCCACACCGGGACCGGGATCACCGCGGCGGAAGTCGTGGCGCAGAAGATACCGCTGCCGGTGCGCGACTACTGTCCCGAAACCCCGGAGGAGAAGCTCATCTGCCTCGCCGACAAATTCTTCTCGAAATCCGGCGACATGCTCGAGAAACCGCCCGCAGTGGTGCGGAAATCGCTGGAAAAATTCGGCGCGGACACCGTCGAACGATTCGACGCCCTGCTCCGCATGTTCGGCCTCGCCTGAACGCTCTCCGGTGCGCGCATGACGCGTCCAAGGCGCACGCACGCGCCATCCCCTCAAAAAAAGACGCGTTTTTTTCCGAAAACCATTCGATTTTTTCAAAAAGTGTGGTACTGTTTATTGATGGCTCCGCGAACCGCGCCCGACTGTGCGGCTCCGGAGCGCCGAAAAGACCAAACCGCTACGCATGAAGCGAAGGGAAAACCATGTCATCGTCAGGACGAACCATCATAACTGGAATCGAGTTCGGCACGGATAAGATCTGCGTGATTCACGGGATGCCGGACCAGAACGGAAACATCGAGGTGCTGTCGTTCGCCTCCCGCCCGAGCAAAAACTCCGTGGTGAAGGGCGTGATCGCCGACCAGAACGCCGCGCTGGCGATCCTCCGGGAGACGCTGGAGGAATCGGAAAAGGGCCTCGGACGCGTGTTCAACCGCTCGGAACGCCTGGTCTATTTCCTGGTGAACGGCATGCACGTGAGCTTCCGGTTCGGCGAGGGCACGGTCCTGATCTACGCCCCGGACAAGAAGGTCACGCGGGAACACGTCGCGCAGGCCATCGACAACGCCAAGAACCTCGCCGTGTCCACCGACCTCGACAACATCCAGGTCTACGATTCGTCGTTCCTGCTGGACAGCCGCAAACGCACGTTCAACCCCGTCGGCCAGCTCGCGGAGAAGCTCACCGCCATCGTCCACATCGTCTTCGCCGAGAAAAAACGCCTCGAGACCGTGAAGGTCATCCTGCGCGAGCTCGGATTCGAGGACGGCTACCCCGTCTTCGCGCCGTTCGCGGACGCCTACAGCGTGCTCACCGCCGACGAACAGTCCCAGGGCACGCTGCTGATCGACTACGGCGCCGGGGTCTGCTCCTACGTGCTGCTCTACCAGGAGGGCGTGCTCTTCAGCGGCGTGATCCCGACCGGCGTGAACAACGTGGCGAACGACCTCTCGGTGGCGCTGGACCTGCCCTACGAATTCTGCCACAAATTCATCCGCGAATCGAAGCTCGAGACGCTCCGGTCCGAGGGAAAAAGCTGCATCGAATACATGGTCTCCAGCGGCGGCTCCGACAAGATCCGCCGCATCCCGCTCGACTCGTTCGAAAAAGTCATGGACCTCCGCCAGCGCGAGACGTTCTCGCTCATCAAAAACGAACTCGAACGCGCCAAGGCGCTGCCCTGCATCAACAGCGTCGTGCTCACCGGCGGCGGCGCGATGATCGAATCCGCCTCCGACATCCTCAAAAACGTCATGGGGCTCCCGGTCCGCGTCGGCGAGGCCATGAATGTCACCGGCGCGCTCTCGTCGTTCCGCAGTCCCATGCCGTGCTACTCCGCGATCCTCGGACTCGTGAAACACGCCGCCGCACTTGAGGCGGATTCGCCGTCTGGCGGCAACGGTCTCCGCCGCGCCATGGAGAACGCCGGCGACCAGATCATGAAACAGCTCTTCAACTTGGGAAAGGCTCTGAAAGTATGATGGAAAACACTGCAAACCGTCCCTCCGGCCTCTCCTCCGTCCCCCTCGGGAAAGCCCTCGTCATCGGTCTCGGAGGCTGCGGCATCCGCGTGCTCGACCTGCTCCGCGCCAACCCGCGCGCCGACTGGCTCGTCACGCTCGCGGTCGACACCGACGGCGACGTCCTCTCCAAGACCCGCGCCGACGCCGTCATCAACGCTTCCGCCGACTGGTCGCCCCGCTCGAACGCAGGCTGCGGCGGCGACGTGATCCGGGGCGAACGCGCCATTTCGCACGAACGCGCCAACCTCACGGCACATATCAAGGATTTCTCTCTGCTCATCGTGACCGGGGGCCTCGGGGGAGGTACGGCTACCGGCGGCATCCGCACGCTCGCCAGCGTGGCGCGTTCCGAGGGCGTCCCCGCCATCTTCCTGCTCACCACGCCGTTCTCCTTCGAGGCGCACTCCCGCCGGAAAAACGCCGAGGACTACCTGCAGGAGATCATCCCGGTCGCCGACGTGGTCGTGACCATGCCGAACGACCTGCTCTTCAGCACGCTTCCCCCGGACACCCCGGCGGAAAATGCGTTCGCGATGGCCGCCAAGGAAATGGCCGGGACCGTCGCCGGGATCGCCGCGGTGCTCCGCTGCCGCGACCTCGTCGGGACCGATTTCGCCACGTTCATGCGGGCGCTGAACAAACGCCGCGCCGCCTGCGGAGTCGGGGTCGGATTCGCCGAGAATTCCGACGGTCTCGACCGCTGCGCCCTCGCGCTCTCGCGCATGCTCGATTCGCCGTTCCTCGGCGGCAAGGAGGCGCTCAAACGCGCCGACGCGGCCATCGTCACGCTCACGGGCGGACCCGACCTGGAGCTGGGCGAACTGAAGCGTTCGCTCGAGCTCGCCGCGGACGTCCTGCCGAAAAACATCGAGCTCATTTCCGGCGCAAACGTCTGCGACGAAGCCGCAGGTTCCGTCCAGATGACCGCCGTGATCTTCCAGTACGCCCCGGACTCCAAGCCCGAACCGGTCCCGCTCCGTCCCGGCAGGGCGGCCGCGAAAACGACCGTCGTCCCCGTGCCCGAGGCGGAACCCTCGCTCGTGTTCCCGTCCGCCGGGGGCGACGTGATCGAGGTCGAACTCGGCCTGTCCACGTACGACCGCGGCATCTTCGAGAAACAGCCCTCCGTGCAGTTCCGGAACGTGGACCTCGACATCCCGACGTATCAGCGCAAGGGCACCAAGATCGACCAGGGGAGCTGACCGTGAAACACCGCTTCCTTTTCGCCGGCCTCATTTCCGCCTGCGCCGTGCTGTTCGCGGCCGCCGGATGCCAGGACGAACCCGCCGGCGCGCCGGTCATCGACGGCGAACTCGCCATGAAGTACGCGCAGGGCAATTACGACCTCGGGCCGCGCGTCTTCCGCACCGAGGGAGCCGCCAAATCCGCCGAATGGATCGAGGAACAGGCGTACACGATGCCCGGCATGCCCGAAACGGGCTGGAACATCGTGACCCTCCATCATGACCCGATCCGCACCGTCGAGATCGTCTTTCACCAGAAAGGCCGCGCCGAAGACAACGAGGACTTCATCGTCATCGGAGCACATCACGACACCAAAAAGCTCTTCAGCGACCCGGATTTCGCCGGGGCGAACGACGGCGCGTCCGGGGTCGGCGCCCTGCTCGCCATGGTAGCGGCGGTCGGCGATTATATGAATTCGCGCCCCCTGCCCTGCGGACTCCGGTTCGTTTTCTTCGACGGCGAGGAGGCGCTCTACCAGTACACCGAGACCGACGGCCTCCTCGGCAGCCGCGACTACGTGGAATACCTGCGCCGGTCGGGGCAGCTCGAGGACCCCGCCACAGGCCGGAGATACTGCAAGGCGATGATCCTGCTGGACATGATCGGCGACAAGGATCTGCACATCGCCCTCGCGGGCAACTCGACCCCGGGGCTCGCGAAAGTCGTCCTGAAAGCGGCCGACGAGCTCGGATACGGTCCGAAATTCTCCCTCGGCGACATAAACATGCTGGACGACCATTATCCGTTCCTCCAGGCCGGGATCCCCGCAGTCGACCTGATCGACTTCGAGTTCGGCCCGAAAAACTGCTACTGGCACACCGGAGCCGACACGATGGACAAGATCTCGGCGGAGAGCATGAAGACCGCCGCCGACGTGGCGCTCCTGACCGCATGGCGTCTCGCATCGAACGGATTCAAAGACCTGTGAAAAAGATAGGTATAGACTATTTCCATTGCCGTGAACGGTTTCTGGCGCTGCCCGGAGTGCGCGAGGTGCGGAAAGGGCCGTACCGTTTCGCCGTCTCCCCCGGCCCCGCACAGGACTACCTCGCGAAGCATTTCGCCGAAGTCGACGCCCTGATCCGGGACGGTGCCCACGCGAAAGTCTCGTGGGCGTCCAGCGCATCCATCTGGACGCTGCCCGACGGCAAGCCGGTCTTCGTCAAGCGGAACAGAGTCCACGGTTTTGAGTACACGTTCAAATATTTCTTCATCCCCGCCCGCGCCTTCCGCGCCGCGATCGCGGCACAACGTGTCGAGGCGGCCGGGATCATGACCCCGCGCGTGCTCGCCGCCGGAGAAAAACGCTGCGCGCGCTTTCTGCTCGCGGGCTATCTCATGACCGACGCCGTGGAGGACGCGCAGGACCTGATGGCGTTCACGGAGCAGAGCCCGGAGGCTCCGGCGCGGATGCCGTCCGTGATCACGGAGGCCGCACGCGTCGCGGCCGTACTTCACGCGCACGGGTTCTACCACGGCGACCTGAAGCTCGTGAACCTGTACCGGACCGGAAACGACGGGCGGTTCGGGGTCTGGGACCTCGATTCCGCACAGTTGTTCGACGGCGAAGTCCCCCGGGAGCTCATCGTCCGCGAACTCGGCAGGATCGCATCGTCCGTCCTCATCTTCGCGGAAAAGAACCCGGCGTTT
>JAFYBD010000241.1 GCA_017540385.1 Lentisphaeria bacterium | reverse complement strand
CTGATAGGCGGTGGCGGAGTTGTACGGTTCCCGACCCTCCGAGGCTATGCCGCTGACGGAGCGCACGAGCGCGCCGGGGATGTAGGACGTCTCCATCCAGCGGTCGGACGGCGTCGCGCCCGACGTGCGCGTCGTGAAGTCGTTGGCGTAGGGGACCGGCTCCTCGGCGGCGGCGATGCCGCAGGCGAACAGAACTGTCAGCAGAACGATTTTCGTTTTCATTGCTGTCTCCTATTTTCCGCAAGTCGCCCAAATTATAACCGACTCCTCCCCTTTCCTTCAACTACCCGCTTGGGTAGTTCGGGCAGCCTTGCCGGATGTGCTATAATTTCCGCCGTGAAACGAGCCCTTGCCATTCTCTTCCTGGCCAATTCCCTGTTTGCCGCCCCCCGCACGTTCGACGTGACGGGACAGGTGCTCGGCATCAACCGGAGTGCGCAAAGGTGGATTCTGCTCGACGGCTCAGTGAAGCCAAACAACTTCTCCATTTCCGACCGGACGCTCTCCGACTTCCGCAGCGGCGACATCATCCGGGCGTGCGGGGTCACGCAGACAAACAAGCATGGCGAGGCCTATTCATTCGCGACGAACATCGTCCGCGTCGGGAAGCGCCCGCTGCCGGAAACCGTCGAGATCGACGGCGGGCGGATCAACGATCCCGACATGCCCCACAGATGCGTGCGCATACGCGGCATCGTCTCCGCCGTGAAACGCGACGACACGAACATGGCCTGGAACCAGATCACGCTGCGCACGCCGACCGGGAAGATCTGCGCCGTCGTGCAGGACGACGCCCAGCCGATTGCCGGGCTCGCGTCCCTGGTCGACGCCGAGGTGACGCTCTCCGGCTACGTCACCCGATTCGGCTCGATGCTCCGCTTTCTCGGCAACGAGCTGATGCTGTTCGACGAAGGCAGCGTCACGGTGAACCGGAAAGCGCCGGACGATCCGTTCGCGGCACCGCCCTACGCGAGTTCGCGCGTCCTGCACCGGCAACGCATCGAAGGCGTCGTGGTGGCCGTGGACCGCCACCGCATCTATCTCGACAGCGGCCGCGTCGACTTTCTCCCCGTCCTCTCCGAAATGGACGCGCCGCCGCCCGTCGGCGCGCGCGTGACCGCCGTCGGCTATGCCGAACCGGACCTGTACGGCCTGCAGCTGGCCGATGCGCGCGTAAGGGTCGAGCGTGGCACGCCCGCCGCCAAACCGGACGCCAAGGTCCCGAGCATCGACGCCGAAGCGCTCTTCACGGACGCGCACGGCAACGCGGTCGCCAATTCGAAGTACTACGGCAAGCCCATCCGGCTGCAAGGCAAGGTAGTCAACACATCCGACAACATCCGCCATACGCACGAACTCCAGCTCGCCTGCGGACGGCGCGTGGTCGCCGTGGACGTGTCCCGGATCGGAGACCTGCGCGACCCGGAGTCCCTCGCCGGCTGCGAGGTGTCCGTCGCCGGATACTGCCTTCCGCGCTTCGAACGAGATGCCGCGTCGTCCTGGATCCCCCGTTTCGAGGGCTTCTCCCTCGTTCCGCGCACCGGCGCCGACATCGAGGTCCGCGCGCGGCCCAGCTGGTGGACCCCCGCGAAGCTCCTCTGCGTGATCGGCGCGCTGCTCGTGCTGATCGCCGCCATCCTCGTCTGGAACCAGACGCTGCGCGTGATGTCCGAACGGCGCGGCGCGCGCCTCGCGCGCGAGCGGATCGAGCACGCCAAGAGCGAACTGAAGGTCGAGGAGCGCACGCGCCTCGCCGTGGAGCTGCACGACTCGATCTCCCAGACGCTCACCGGCGTCGCGCTGCAGGTCGACGCCGCCGTCACCGCGAACGCGGGCGCGAACCCGGCCGTGGAGCGCCCCCTCGCCATTTCCCGCCAGATGCTCGCCTCCTGTCGCAAGGAACTCCAGTGCTGCCTCTGGGACCTCCGGAGCCGCACGTTCGAGGAGAAGGACATGAACGAGGCGATTCTTCGGTCCATCGGCCCGCAGACGGGGAACGCCAAGGTCGCGGTGCGCTTCAACGTGCCCCGCGACAGGCTCTCGGAGACTGCCGTGCAGGCCATCCTGCGGATCGTCTGCGAGCTGGTCGTGAACGCCGTCCGCCACGGACGCGCCACGGAGATCCGCATCGCCGGCGAAACCCACGACAACGTCATCCGCCTGTCCGTGCGCGACAACGGCTCCGGCTTCGACCCGGCGCGCGCGCCGGGTCCGGCCCAAGGGCATTTCGGCCTGCGCGGGATCCACGAGCGGCTCGCGGGTTTCGGCGGCACGCTTGAAATCGACAGCCGGCCCGGCGCGGGCACCGCTGTCACGGTCACGCTTCAGATGAACAAGGAACAGACGGCATGAGCGCAAACGGCGGCAAGACGCGGATACTCCTCGCGGACGACCATCTCGTCGTCCGGATGGGCATCGCGTCCATCATCTCTTTCGAGCCCGACCTCGAGGTGGTCGCGGAGGCCGACACCGGAGAGGAGGCCGTCGCCCTCGCGCGCACGCACAAGCCGGACGTCGTGGTGATGGACCTGATGATGCCGAAGCTGAGCGGCGCGGACGCCACGGTCGCGATCCTGCAGGAGAACCCCGCGGTCCGCGTGCTGATCCTCACGACCTTCGGCACGTCGGAGGACATGCGCCGCGCGCTCGACGCGGGCGCAGCAGGCGGTCTTGTGAAATCGTCGTCGCAGGCGGAGATCATCGCCGCG
>JAFYBD010000240.1 GCA_017540385.1 Lentisphaeria bacterium | reverse complement strand
CTCGACCTCGTACAGGCGTGCCAGTCCGGCGATCTTCGGGATCTGCGTGTTGGCGTGGATGCCGTTGAAGATGTCGCGCTGCTCCTCCATGGCTCCGAGGATGCGGTTGTCGAAGAAGAATTTGCGTCCGGCCTCGGAATACTTCTTGTCGCCGGTGTCTTCGGCGAGGTCGACCATCACCTCGAGCATGCCGCCGTGCTCGGCGCGGAGCATGTTCTGGACCTGATTTTCGTTGAGTTTGCTCAGCGCGGCGATCACGCGGTCGGCGAGCTTGCGCTCCACCTCGAGCGCCTTCTTGTTGCCGGCCAGACGATACGCATCGCGGAGACCGGCGAAGACTTTGTGGATCGAGTAGAACGGAACCCAGACGCCGTTCAGGTTGAACGCCTGTGCGCGCACCTGGCCGCGTTCGAGCTGGTTCAGCCAGCCTTCGTCCTCGGCGTGGACGTAACCGGTCCCGAGCTTGTCCTGGCACTTCGCGAGCTCGTCGACGATGTAGTCGCAGCGCTCTTTCGCCTTCTTGTCGCCGTCGTGGGCGTACATCATGGCGAGGGCGGAGAGGTAATGCCCCAGCGAATGACCCGCGATGTCGCGGGCTTCCCAGCCGCCGTAGGGCTTCGCCTTCGGTTCGAATCCGGCGACGGTGAGGAATTTCGACAGCAGGGCGTCGGGATTCAGCGTTTCGACCAGGAACGTCTCGTTCACTTTCTTGCGTTCGGAGAGCGGTCCCGAACCGAGTTTCGTGGCCTGGGAGGGGTAGAGCGTCCATTTGCCGGCGGGCAGCACCTCTTCTTCGGTCGTGACGGCACAGCTTGCGGCGGCCGTGGCGGCGCAGATGGCGGCGGCGGTTAAGATGGCGGCAGGTTTCATGTCTTGGGTCTCCTGTTCCATGTGAATTGGTGGTTGCTATGGGTGAAAAGTAATCGATGCGGTCGTTCCGATATGACGGAGAAATGACGCTTCCGCGTACATTCGGCGGCACGGCATATCTCCAGTTACCAAATAATATACCGTCAAAATGAAATTATGCTATACCCTTTTCAGACAAAAACATATATTATTTGCTCAATAATCCCCTCCCCCGCCATCTCCCGCCGTTAAGTAAACCATGCCCCGCAACGAGTCCGTACGCGAGCAGGAATGGCCGGGGTCAGGACTCGAGGATGGATTTGAGGAGGGCGTGCTGGCGGGCGAGGTAGGCGTCGTAGGAGAAAACGGCGGCGCGGTCGGCGCATTTGCGGCGCTGGAGCTCGCGGAATTCGGGGTCGTTCAGCAGCCGGGTCAGGACGGCCGCCGCCTCGTCGTCGGTATGGAACGACAGCCCGGGATTGTCCGCCACCTCGCACTCGCCGCCCTCGTCGGGGACGATGGGGATCAGGCCGGCTTTCATGTATTCCGTGATCGAAATCCCGAACGCCTCTTCGCGCATGGCGTGGATCGTGTAGGTCCCGGAGAACAGGAACCGCGTTTTCGCGTCCCCGTACAGCGCCCCGGGGAAGTCGATCCAGTCCTTTCCCTCCACGAGCTCGCCGAGTTTGCCCTCCGGCTTCGCGCCTTTCAGGGGACCGGCGATGCTCAGCTTCAGATCCAGCCCGGTCGCCGCTCGGACGCGTTCCACGATCCCGATGATGTCCGGCAGGCGCTTTCCCTCGGTGATCCGCCCCAGATAGACGACCTTCAGCGGGTCGCGCGGGACGGACACGGGGCCCGGCTCGAACGCGGTCGGCGGATAGAAGACGGCTCCGTTGAACGGCGGATAATACCCGCGCAGCAGGCGGTTCACGAATTCGGAGTTCGGGTAGATGTGCTCGCGCGGGTCGCTGAATGTGGCCCATTTCGTCCGCATGCCGGAGAGCGGTTTCAGGACGAGGTTCTGCAGGAGACGGCGGATTTTTGTGCCTGTGGACGGCCGCCGGTGCCGGACATGATCCAGGAAATCGTCGTCGCCGATGTCGATCACGTTGATGAAATGATGTGCAGGCCGCCCGAAATCCATGATATTGCTGGTGGAGATGCAGACGTCCGCCCCGGCGGCCAGCTTTTTGAGCTGTTTGCAGCGGTAACGGGAATACCAGATATTGTGCTTCGCCATCGAGTACCCGGGCGGCATCACGGGCACGACCCGGAACCGCGACCGGTCGAAATGAAATCCGAAGAGTTCGACGGCCGCCTCAAAACCGCTCTCCACGTCCACCGCCAGCGTTACGTCGCTGATCCGATGCAGTTCATCCAGAAAGCTCAGCGGCAGGAAATCGCCGCCGCCCCTCGTGCAGCTGAAATGATAGTAGAGCAGAACTTTCTTCATTGCATGTTCACTCCGGGCAGATTGGCGGTCATCGTCAGACTCTGATGTCTTTCGCGGTTTTGCGGAGCCTGGCGGACAGCCGGAATTGCAGTTTGAAAAGGAATTCGACAAAGCCGCGGCAGGCGGGATGCTTCACAAACATCAGAATCCAGCTCATCGCCATCCGGGTGCGACACGGCGCATACTGCGCCAGCAGCTTGAAATCTCCGGTGCCGTTTTCGAACAGCATGGAGAGCGTTTCCACGCGTTTCGCGCGCGGGACCGCCCGGAGATTGTCGGGCGAGAACCAGAAATAAACAATGCGCCGCAGCCATTGGTACGCTACGCGCTCCGAGATGTACCTGTCAAAACCCGGTTCCTTCGAGACCTCGGCGTGAAACGCAAACAGCGATCTATGAATGATGGCCCAGTCCTTCAGATAGATCCCCGGTTTCTTCGCCGCGTCCGAAACGGAGTTCGCGCGGATGCGGTACAAGTAGAAAGGCTCGTGCAGGGGGACCACCCGTTTCGCGCGGTAGAGCGCGCGGGGGGAGAATTCGCTGTCCTGCCGCCGGAGGCCGTAAATGCACTTCAGGTCGCGTTCGATCAGATATTCCCGCCGGAACACGGTCATCTGGAGCATGGGGCAGAGACGATGGTTCCAGAGACGACACAGCAGAATCGACGCTTCGGGGCCAGTCATTTCTTCGGGCGAAGATTCCGGCGGGTAGTTCTCGCGGATTTCGCGTTCGTCCGTGCCTTCTGTATAGGCTACGATCTGGCAGGGATAGAGGTCCGCGCC
Organism: Lentisphaeria bacterium; assembly: GCA_017540385.1. Taxonomy (GTDB): domain Bacteria; phylum Verrucomicrobiota; class Lentisphaeria; order Victivallales; family UBA1829; genus UBA1732. Next base: position 5,074 of record JAFYBD010000240.1, on the reverse strand, counting down.
GGGACGCGCGGCAATCTTGTCGTGGATCCGTGCCAGCGAGCCGTCCGCGATGGTGTCGTCACCGTCGAGGAAGATCACGTATTCGCCACGGGCCATGTCGGTGCCGACGTTCCGTGTGGCGGAACACGACCCGCTGCGGGGATGGGTGAAGATCCGGATGCGGGGATCGGCGGAGGCCATTTCACGCAGGATCTCCTCCGTGCGGTCCTTCGATTCCTCGACGCCGCAGATACACTCCCAGTCTCCGAAGGACTGCTTCGTCACAGACTCCACGGCTTCCCGGATGTACGGTTCCACATCGCAGCACGCCATGATGATGGAAAAAAACGGTCTCATATTGTAACAAATACAGAAGACTTAGATGCAAATTAACATGATAAATATACCATGGATTTTCAAAAAAAGCAAGGCGGCATCCTGGTTTTTCAGAAAAAAACCAGAAGGGACGGACGGGATTCCGGCGGATTTTTCCGACAATCTCGTGCAACAATCTTGAAAATTGGACAAAAACTTGTATATTTATGGAAAGCCTGTCGGATATTCGGATCGACCCGGACCGGGAAACAACCTCACACGGACCACGGACAGCGCACCTATGAACGACAACATCAAAACCACGGTCGTCACGGCCGGAGACGCCGCATTCGCCTGGGGAGCCATATTGCTGGTGGCGAGCATGCGCCGTAACGGCATGATGCACCCCGCGGTGATCGGTGCGACGGGCTGGCCGGAGAAGATGAAACGCCGTCTCCTCGCTCTCGGCGGCGTGACCATCCTCGAACTGCCGTACAGCCGCAAGTGCGTGGCATGCCAGAAACCCCTGGTGATGAGCTGCGACGACGTGAAGACCGAATGGGTCTGCTGGGCGGACGCCGACGGGATGTTCATCGGCGACTGCAGCGAATGGCTCACGGGGGATTCCCCCGACGAGATGGTCATCCGCAAATACGATCCCGTGCCGCCCGACTTCACGCCGGAGAACCTGGAAGTCTGGCGGAAGGACATCGAGCGGCATTTCGGAGCGGCGCTCCCGAAGAGCCGATACGATACCCGGGTCAACAACCCGTTCATCGTAGTCCACCGCAGCCAGTTCCCGTTCCTGCGGCGCTGGCAGCAGCAGATCGAAAACGTGCTGCCTCCCGACGTGGAGATCGTCTCGAAGAAGGGCACGGCGTATTTCCAGACCGACGAAAGCGTGCTCGGAAGCCTGCTGTGCTTCGACCCGGAAGCGCCGCTCGTCGCGGGCACCTACAAGGCCAACGGCAGCGCGGACAAGAACCGTTATTACGCCCACATCGCCTACAATCCGAAGCCGTGGCGGATGTGGAACCGGCGTTCCATGATATGGCATGACGACATCATGCAGGTCGTGGACTGGCTGGTCGCGGAGAAGATCGTGACGCCATCCGAACTGCCGCTGTCGCTGCGGCACGGCTGGTGGCCGTTCTTCCGTTCCTTCGCCTGGGCGGCTCCGTGGGTGTGGCGTTTCATCAAGCTCAAACGGCGTCTTTTCCGCCGCTGAAGGAACGGTTGGTTTTCAGAACAAATCCGGCTGGGAGGAGGCGTCCCGTGAATCGGAGGGTTTCGCGAGGAAGGATTTCTGCTGCGCGGAGGTGACGACGTCGGAGGGTTTCAGGTGCCCGAGCAGGAGCGGGGAATCCGGGTCGTGGAAACGGCGATTCCCGAACGCCTTGTGCGGGTCCTGATTCGCGTAGCAGTATTTGCAGCCGTTCAGGCAGGTGTCGTACGCCCCTATGTCGCGCGTCTCGATGCAGTGGCAGCCCTCGCGGATGCCGGGGTGCTTGAGCTTGCGGAACGTGACGCCGTTGGCGCGGCCGAGGATGTCGAGCGTCATGCAGCCGGAGGAACGGATGCCGAAACGCGTGTAGTCGCCGTTGGTGCCGCAGGTCTGGATCGGGAATCCGCAGCGGGCGGCTGTCGCGCCGAGGAACTCCGCAAGCTCGTTTCTGTAGTCGTCGCCGAGCGGGATCAGCTCCGGCATGTTGCGTTCGACCTTCCGGTACATCTCGACGAAGCTGAACACGCAGCGGTCGATGTGCGGCGCGAGTTCGGCTGCCATGCGCGCGAACGTGTCCTTGTGGCGTTCGATGGTGTAGGTCTTCGTGAGGAGCACGGGGTCGTAACGCCACGCCACGCGCCGGGGCCCGATGATCGAGGCGAGTTCCTTCAGCGTCTCCATGCTCTCCGCGATCCCCGGCACGCCCGGCTCCACGTCGCGACCGTAGGCCGTGATCGTGTAGAAACAATACGTGCGGAACCGGTCGGTGATCTCGCGGAGCCGGGGCAGGATCGGGCGGTAGTTCTTCGAGCAGAAGACGACGCAGTCGACGACCTCCGGGTCGAGCTCGTACCGCGCGACCTTGTCCGGGAAGAGCGGATTGCGCGCGAGCACATACCCCTCGGCGAAGCGTTTCAGCAGCCAGGGGGAGAAATACTGGACCGTGTCGGTCCGACCGCCTGTGTTGATGATCACGGAAGCTGCGCCTCCACTCGGCACCAAGCTGCGCCTGGATTGCGGCTGTGCCCGACTTTCGCCCGGGCACGACACTTTGCCGAAATCGGTTACTGGTTCTCCTCGAGCTTCTTGTACTCGGCGTACTTCTTCGCGGCGAGCCTGCTGCCGGTCTCGAAAAGCGTCGCGGCGTTGTCGGGGAAGGTGCGTTCGAGCGCGGCGAAGCGGACCTCGCCCTTCAGGAAGCTCCGGTAATCCTTGGTCGGCGCCGGGGAATCGAGCGTGAACGGCTTCTCGTTGGCCGGGTTGTAGCGGTAGAGGAACCAGTATCCGGCGTCGACGGCGGCCTTCATCTCCTGCTGGACGTTGTTCATGCCGCACTTGAGGCCGTGGGTCATGCAGGGGGCGTAGGCGATCACGACGGAGGGTCCGGGGTAGGCTTCGGCCTCCTGGAGCGCCTTCATGAGCTGGTTCGGGTCGGCTCCCATCGCGACGGACGCGACGTAGACGTTGCCGTAGGTCATGAAGATGCGCCCGAGGTCCTTCTTCGGGCTGCGTTTGCCGGAGCTGGCGAACTGCGCGACTGCGCCGATCTGGGTGGCCTTGGAGGACTGGCCGCCTGTATTGGAATAGACCTCGGTGTCCACGATCAGCGCGTTGATGTTCTCGCCGGTCGCGATCACGTGGTCGAGGCCGCCGAATCCGATGTCGTACGCCCAGCCGTCGCCGCCGAACATCCAGAACGTCTTCTTCGCGAGCTGGTCGCGGTGGAGCACGATCTCATCGGCGAGCGCGGCGGAGTCGGAGTCGAACGCGGCGCGGTTCGCGGTCAGGACATCGCAGAGCGCATCGGACGCCGTGCGGGACGCGTCGAAATCGTCGAACGCGTCAAGCCAGGTCTGAAGCGCGGACTTGACCGCGTCCGGAACGGATTTTTCAAGCAGGGATTTCACGCGGATGACCTGCATCTCGCGCTGTTTCTTCGAGGAGAGCAGCATGCCGAGCGCGAACTCCGCATTGTTCTCGAAGAGCGAATTGGTCCACGCCGGGCCGAATCCGCGCTGGTTGACCGTGTACGGGATGCCGGGCATGGGCGACCCCCACGCCTGCGAACACCCGGTGGCGTTCGCCCAGTACACACGGTCGCCGAAGAGCTGCGTGAGGAGCTTGGCGTACGGCGTCTCCCCGCAGCCGGCGCAGGCGGCGGAGAACTCGAGGAGCGGACGGCGGAACTGGCTGCCCTTGATCGAATAGGGGTTGAAGACGTCGGATTTTGCGGGGAGCGAGAGCAGGTAATTCCAGTTCGCGAGGTCGTGATCGGTCTCGGCGTTCGGGGTCATGACGAGCGCCTTTTCCTTCGCCGGGCAGACGGCGGCGCAGACGCCGCAGCCGGTGCAGTCGGAGGCGCTGATCTGAAGCGTGAAGAGGTGGCCGGATTTGTCGCCCCTGGCGGGTTCCGTGCGGAGCGGAGCGGGGGCGGCCGCGGCCTCTTCGGCGGTCAGCAGATACGGACGGACCACGGCGTGCGGACACGCGAACGCGCAACGATTGCACTGGATGCACTTCGCGGGGTCCCAGACCGGGACGTGAACGGCAATGTCGCGTTTCTCGAACGCGGTCAGGCCCATGTCGATCACGCCGTCCTCGTAGCCCTTGAACGCGCTCACGGGGAGGTCGTCGCCCTTCTGGGCGTTGATGGGCTCGAGCAGCTTCGTTACGACCTCGGGCAGGCCGGGACGCGCGACGGGCGCGGGGTCCTGCGCGGAGAGCCAGGATTCGGGCACGGGAGCCTCGACCAGGCCCTTCACGCCCTCGTCGATGGCGGCGAGGTTGCGGTTCACCACGTCGTCGCCCTTGGCGAAATACGTCTTCTTCGCGGCGTCCTTCATGAACGCCACGGCCTCGTCGACCGGGATCACGTTCGCGAGACGGAAGAACGCGGCCTGCAGGACCATGTTGATGTGGCTGCCGAGGCCGAGACGCTCCGCGATGGAGACCGCGTCGATCATGTAGAGCTTCGCGTGGCGTTCGGCGAGCGTGCGCTTCACATGCGCCGGGAGCTTCGATTCGAGTTCGGCTGGCGTCCACGGGCAGTTCAGCAGCAGCGTGCCGTTCGGCTTGAGTTCGCCGACGACGTCGTACTTGGAGATGTAGGTGGCGTTGTGGCAGCCGATGAAGTCGGCGGCCTTCACGTAGTAGGAGGAACGGATCGGCTTGTCGCCGAACCGCAGGTGGGACTTGGTTACGCCGAACGACTTCTTCGCGTCGTACTCGAAATACGCCTGGGCGTACTTCGGGGTGTGGGCGTTGATGATGTTCACGGTGTTCTTGTTCGCGCCGACGGTGCCGTCTGAACCGAGGCCCCAGAATTTGCAGCAGACGATGTGCTCGTCGTCGGGATAGAGCGGAGCCCCGATCGGGAGCGAACGGTGCGTCACGTCGTCCACGATGCCGATCGTGAAGCCGTTCATGGGCTTCTCCGATGCGAGGTTGCGGAAGACGGCCTCGATCTGCGCCGGGTCGACGTCCTTCGACGAGAGGCCGTAGCGGCCGCCGTACACGGAGAACGCCGCCGGATGGTTCGCCTCGGCCAGCACGGAG
>JAFYBD010000239.1 GCA_017540385.1 Lentisphaeria bacterium | reverse complement strand
GAAGGAGGCGTCCTGACGGAGGAAGGTCTCGAGGGACGGGACGGAGACGATGCGGACCTTGCGGCCTTCGCCGCGGAGGATGGCCGCCGCGTCGAGCGCGAGGTTGACTTCGCTGCCGGAGGCGAGGATGACGGCCTCGAAGCCTGCGTCCTCGGAGAGGATGTAGGCGCCGCGGGTGACGTCGATCTTCGCGGCCAGGTCGGCATCGAACGGACGGAGATCCTGACGGGTCATCATCATGGCGACGGGGCCCTGCTTCTTCAGCGCGGCCGCCCAGCAGTGCGCGACTTCGTGGGCTTCGGCCGGACGGAAGACGGTCATGTCGGGGATGCTGCGGAGCATGGCGAGCTGTTCGATGGGCTCGTGCGTGGGGCCGTCCTCGCCGACGTAGAAGGAATCGTGGGTGAAGATGTAGAGCTCGTGGAGCTTCTGGATGGCGGCCAGACGGATGGCCGGCTTCATGTAGTCGGAGAAGACCGCGAACGTGGATGTGTAGGGGATGGCCGTGCCGAAGAGCGCCATGCCGTTGCCCGCCATGCCCATTTCGAGTTCGCGGATGCCGAAGTGCAGGTTGCGCCCGGCGCGGTCTTCCACGCTGAAGTCGCCCGCGCCCTTGACTGCGGTCTTGGTGGAGGGGGCCAGGTCGGCCGCGCCGCCGACGAGAGCGGGCACGAGCGCGGAGGCTTTCTGCAGGACGACGCCGCTGGAAGCGCGGGAGGCGATCGGCTTGTCGACCGGAGCCGCGGCGAGGAGTTCGTCGAGGATGTTCTCCGGGACGGTGCAGTTCAGGAGGCTGTCGATGAGCGCCTTGTCGGCGGTCTTCACGAACGCCGCGAACTGATCGTTCCAGGCGGCGGCTTCGGCGGCGAGTTCCTTCACGCGGGCCGCGAGCATGTCCTTGACCGCCTGCGGGACAGTGAACGGCTCCTCGGTCCAGCCGAGATTGGCCTTCGTCGCGGCGAGTTCCTCGTCTCCGAGGGGTTCGCCGTGGCAGCCGTGGGTACCGGCCTTGTTCGGAGCGCCGAAACCGATCTTGGTCTTGCCGATGATGAGGGTCGGGCGGCCGTCGGTCTTGACGGCTTCGGCGAGGACGGCGTCGACCTTGGCGATGTCGTTGGCGTCGTCGCAGCGGAGGACGCGCCAGTCGTAGGCGGCATAGCGCGCGCCGACGTCCTCGGTGAACGCCAGGCCGGTGTTGCCTTCGATGGTGATGTTGTTGTCGTCGTAGAAGACGATGAGGTTGTCGAGCTTCAGGTGACCGGCGAGGCTGGCGGCCTCGGAGGTGTTGCCTTCCATCATGCAGCCGTCGCCGCTGATGACGAAGATGCGGCTCTGCTGGATCTGGGTCTTGTCAAGGCCGATCCGGGCGGCGAACTGCTTGGCGGCGATGGCCATGCCGACGGCGGAACCGAAACCGCTGCCGAGCGGGCCGGTGGTGATGTCGACGCCCCTGGTGTGGCCGAATTCGGGATGGCCCGGGGTCAGGCTGCCCCACTGACGGAAGTTCTTCAGTTCGTCCATGGAGAGGCCGTAGTTGAAGAGGTGGAGCAGGGAGTAAATGAGCATGGAGCCGTGACCTGCGGAGAGGACGAAACGGTCGCGCCCGATCCAGGCGGGGTCGGCGGGGTTGTGGCGGAGGTACTTCGCCCAGAGGACCATGGCGAAATCGGCGTTGCCCATCGGCATGCCCGGATGCCCGGACTTGGCCTTCTGGATTGCTTCTGCGGACAGGATGCGGATCGTGTCGGCTGCTTTGCGAAGAGTCGTTGCTTCCATCTCAATTCCTTTCGTTGTGGAGGGAAAAGTTTATGTTAAAAGAAAAAAGGTCATCACAAAAGATACCACGCTTTTCCGAAAAAGCAATTCCAAATCCAAAATAAACGGGCATTTTGTTCGACACGGACGCGTTTTTTTTCATCTGCGACGGAGCGATGCCGCGAAAGAGGACGGGGCGACGGCATCGGGATCGGCCGCACGCGCAGCGAGCGGAACAGTCATTTTTCGCTTTTTTTTCCGAAAACGAGTTGATTTTTCTGCCGTTTCATGGTATGATTAGTAAATCAGGAAATGATTTCACCGCCAACCGAAAAGGATTCCCGCCATGTTCTGTAAAAACTGCGGCCGCCAGATGCCCGACGACGCGACGTTCTGCCCCTCGTGCGGCACGAAGCGTTCCTCCGGGTCCAATACCTTCGGCGAGGAGCGATCCGACTCCGACATGAAGAACCTCCCGAACTACGCGAAGGAAAACGATCTGAGAAAAACCGACGCGGTCTTCGACTCCAGCCGGAAGAAATTCTGCCTCACAGGCGACGACCGGAAGACGTTCAGCCTGTCCGACGGGGCCGGGCGGAAGCCCTTCAGCCTCTCGAAACAGCCGGACGAACCCAAACGCGATGACGGATTCGTGCGCTCCAATACGGTCCAGGCGAACCCCGCCCCGCAGTCGGTCGCGCCCCCGCCCGCAATGAAGCCCGCGCCGACCATGGCGAAACCCGCCCCTGCGGCCATCCCGTCGAAACCGGCGGAACCGGTCAAACCGGCGGAACCGGTCAAACCGGCGGAACCGGCTCCGGAGCAAACCGTCCTCGAACCGGATGAGCCGACCGGATTCGTGAACCCGCTGAAGGGGCAGAAGGAGAGCAGCGCGTTCTCGAACGACGCCGAACCGACCGGATTCGTGAACCCGCTGAAGGGGCAGCAGCAGGAAATCCACTGGGGCAGCGACGGCGACCGCAACGCTCAGAACGGCGGGAAGCCGCCCATCGACCCCGGCGCGGTCAACTCGCACATGGGATTCGCGATCTTCTGCACGCTGTGCTGCTGCCTGCCCACGGGCATCGCCGCCATCGTCTTCGCCTCGCAGGTGTCGAAACACCTCAAGGACGGCAACTACGAGCAGGCGCAGAAGAGCGCGGACAACGCCCAGCTGCTGTGCTGGATCTCGGTCGGGCTGTATTTCCTCTCCTCCGGTATCGGCGCCATCATGAGCTCCCTCGGCCAGGTCCTCGGCACCGGGACTCCGTAACAGCTCGCCGAACGGGACAATCTCGCCATGTACTGCATGCACTGCGGACAAGCGCTCCCGCCCGAAGCGTTCTTCTGCCCTCACTGCGGAGCGAAACTCCCCGGCGGGCTCCAGCCGTCCGAGGCCGAACGGGCCGAAGCGAATCGGGAACCCGCGGAACCGCCGAAGATCGACTGCGGGCTTTCGCTCTCGATCGTGGCGTTCTGCCTCGGGGGAGTGCTCGGGATCGTGGCGCTGATCTACGCCATCCTGGCGACTGACAAATACCGCAGCGGGGATTACGACGGCGCGCGCAAGGCCGCGAAGACCGGCAGGATCTGGAGCTGGACGGCGATCGTCCTCGGAGCCGCCGGGCTCATCTTCGGATTCCTGCTGCTGCCGCGGATCGTGGAGCTGATCGCCCCGGGCCTGCTGGAAATGTGACGGCGGCGCACCATGAAGCTCCCCCCGTTCAACCGCAAAAACCTCGTATCGCTCTGCCTGGTCCTCGGGTTCTTCGCGGCGGCATGCGTCGTGCTGCTGGTGATCCCGCCGGGGAGCAGATACGCGCGCTGGCTGCCGAGATGCTGGTTCCACGAATGGACCGGGCTGTACTGCCCCGGCTGCGGCGCTACGCGGGCGCTCTCGGCGCTGATCCGGGGCGACCTGAAAACGAGCCTGCACGACAATCTGATGCTGATTCCCGGGACGATCGTCCTGACGCTGCTGATCGCATGGCCTCAGTTCGGGCTGAAACGCCCCGTGGCGGTAGCCATCGTGATTACGGTATTCGCGTTCACGATCCTGCGGAACATCCCGTGCGCACCGTTCACGCTGCTGGCCCCGATCCCGTGAGGACGGGCAAAAAACGCGGCAAAGCCGAGCTCAGAAGAGCCGGGAGCCGAACGCCGACATCAGCCCGACTGCGACCAGCGCGGCCGTGAGCAGGAAAAGCCAGAGACGGCGGAACACCAGAACGCGCTTCGCGGAATTCGTAAACCCGTCCTCGCGTTTGAGTCCGGGCCCCTCGACATATTTCGTGCGGGGCCGACGGGGCGCGGCGCTGCGTTTGCGTCCGGCCTGCTTTACCATCGGATCGACCCGTTGAACGCCGCGATGACGGCCGCGCCGATGAGGAGCGCGGCGAAGAAGACCGCGATCACGACAGGGAAGAAGAAGCCCCAGCCAAGACGGCAGAGCTGGCCGAACGTGAGGGAATCGAGGTCGAGGGAGGAGGAGGCAGGGGAAGCGCCGCGCGTGGAAATCCGCGTGGTCGTCTCGCTCACGGATGCGGGCACGCCGGACTCCGTGATCATGCGGCAGACGTCCAGCCGGAGATCGTCGAGCTTGCGCGATTCGGCTGCGATCACGGTCTGCGATGCGGTGCCGTCGGTGTCGAGGGGGGAGGGTTTCCCGAGCTCTTCGGCGACCTTGGCGAGGTGTTCGCGCTTCGGCGTGAGCTCCTGCACCTTGCGCCAGGATTCGGAGATCTCGTGGTCGAGCCATGCGAGCGTCTCGGCGGTACGGACGGAGAGGTCGCGGCGGGAGGTGCGGTAATCCGCTACGCGCCGGAGCATGGCCTCGGAGAGCTGTTTGGAGACGGCCGGAGCCGGCGGCGGCGCGGGGATGTCCTGCACGAGCGAAGACCCCTCCAGCGGCACGTTCGGGGTTACGACGGTGGAAATATTGATCTTGTGCAGGTCGTTCATCACTGAAACATGTTTGTCCATGGGCGTGTCTCCGGGAGTCGGAAATCGGGATGCGAAAACTGGCGCGCCGGAGCGGTCCGACGGGACGGAAATGACGGCGCACGACTTTCACACAATATAGTCCGAAAAACGGAAAAAACCACCGAAAAAGGAAAAAAAAGCGGAAAAAAAAGCTTTCGCGCTTGCGTTTTCCCAAAATTAAAGTATAGTTCAAAGATATATTTCCGATTTCACCACTCAATTCAGGAGTTTCCGATACCATGAAAAAAGGCGACCTCAGCGGCATCGTCGAACGCGCCAGACTTGCGGGGCGCATCGCCGCCATCTCCCTCGTCCTGTCCTTTCTGCTGGCCCTCGTCGTGACCGTGGCCGGTCCGGCGACCAAATGGGCCGGGCTTGAGATTTTCACCCTCGCGCTCTATCCCGCGTCCCTCGCGCTCATCTTCTCGGTCTGCGCGCTGCTCCATGCGGCGTTCCTGCGGAAGACTGCCGAGGAGGAGCAGGAGAAACGCATCCTCGAACAGCGCAAATCGTCCGTGAACTCGATCCTGGACGTGAGCGAGGACGTGCGGTTCACGGCGAAACGCACGCTCGACAACTTCAACAAGTACATCCCGTCGGCGGTCTCCCTGCTCGTCTTCCTGCTCTCGGTCCCGGCTTTCTGGTTCTTCTGGCGGAATTCCTCGCTCGGCGCGACCGATACCGCCGCGCTGGTTCTGACCCCGAAAAACCCGATCAATCTGGCGTTCCTCTGCGCGATCTCCGCGCTCTTCGCGTACTTCACCGGCGTCTTCCTGGTCGGCCAGTCGCGCGTGAGCGAGTTCCGTTATCTCCGCCCCGTGGGCAGCTGGCTCATCTGCTTCGCGATCGTGATGTTCGTCGGCGCGATCTCGGCGCTGTTCATCAACTACGGCAAGACCGGCTGGGCCGCGCCGCTCACGAAGATCATCTTCTGGATCCTCGCGGTCCTCGCGGCCGAACTGCTCGTGAGCTTCGTGATCGAGTTCTACCGCCCCCGCACGATGGAGGACCTCCGCCCGGTGTACGAGAGCCGTCTGCTGGCGATCTTCACGGAGCCGGGCGGCGTCATGCGCAATATCTCCGATTCGCTGGACTACCAGTTCGGATTCCAGATTTCGAAGACCGGCATCTATCTGGTGCTGAGGAAGGCGATCATCCCGGCGCTGATGGTGTGGGCGTGCGTGCTGTGGCTCTTCACCTGCATCACAGAGGTCAATCCGGGCGAGATCGGCATCCGCGAGGTCTTCGGGGCCGTGAACCGCGACTCCGCGCCGCTTGAAGCCGGAATTCACCTGAAATGGCCGTGGCCGTGCGAACGCATCCTGCGCGTGCCGGTGAAGAACGTCCAGGAGGCCACGCTCGGCTCCGTCCTGAACACGGGCAAGGCCGCGAAGGTCATCCTGTGGACCGGCGACAACTACCAGCACGAGAACAAGTTCCTGGTGGCCGTGAAGCAGCAGGGCAAGACCGGGGCGCAGCTCGCCTCGATCCTGGAGGTCTCCCTGCCCGTCTTCTACACGGCCGACCCGGAACATCCGTTCGACTACGCGCTGAATTTCGACAACGTGAAGGAGACGCTGCTCGCGGTCGGCCAGGCCGAAGCGACGCGCTACTTCGCCAGCACGGACTTCATCACGGACATCTCCTCCGGCCGCGAACGGGTCGCCGTGACGCTGTACGAACGAATCCAGGAAGCGTGCAACCGCATCAACCTCGGCATCCGGCTCGTCGGCATCAACATGCACGACGCGCATCCGCCCATCGCGAGCGCGAGCGACGGCGGCATCGACGTCGCCGGGGCGTTCCAGGACGTCGTCTGCGCGCAGGAAGACGCCGTGGAGATGATCTCCCGCGCCAACGAATACAGCATCACCACCGTCGAGTCGGCCAAGGTCGAATCCACGCGCATCCTCGGCGAGGCCGAAGCCTACAAGTACGACACCGCCAGCGTCGCGCTCGCCGACGCCTCCAGGTTCGAAAGCCAGCTCGAGTCCTATCTCCACCTGCCCGGCATGTACAAGCTCCGGACCTACCTCGACTTCCTCGAAAACGACTGCCGGGACATCCGGAAATACGTCCTCTCCAGCGAAATCGACGTGAGGAACCTGGTCCTCAACCTCGAGGAGAAGCCGTCGCTCGACCTGCTCAACACCGACATCAACCTCCTCGCCAGCCCGAACAAGTAAACCGCAACCCCAAACCATCCGCGCGGACGTCCCCGGCTTCCCGGTGACGCCCCGCCATCATCCATCACGTGTTTCAGCATCTCTCCCACTCCGTCGGCTCGTTCATCAGGAGCCTGAAATCCGCGCTCGGCGCGCCTCAGAAACAGAACGAAGCTCCGCAGAACTCCGTCCGCAAACATGACAAGAAACGCCGCCGTCAGCGGCATCCGTCCGACACCGCCTACATCCGCAAGGCAGACAGCCGCCAGGCGTCGTCCGCAGCTCCCGCCGCTGAAAAACAGCAGCCCCGGGCGAAGCAGGATAAGCCGCAGGCCCGGCAGAACCCCCAGGCCGGACAGCCGAAGCAGGCCCAGCCGAAGCAGCAAAAAAATCAGCAGAAGAGCCAGCCGAAGGAACAACCTCAGGCCCAGGTCAAACAGCCCCGCCAGATACCGCCGATGCCGACGTTCGTGCCGCCGCCGGAGGAACCCGGCAAGATGCGGTTCTGCGACCTCGAACTCTCGCAGGAAGTCCTCGCGGCCGTTCAGGTGCTCGGTTTCCTCTACTGCACCGAAATCCAGAAACTCTGCATGCCTTTCGCGCTCGCCGGACGCGACCTCGCCGCGAAGGCCCAGACCGGGACCGGCAAGACCGCCGCGTTCCTCTCCTCCCTCATCACGCGTTTCTGCCGCCATCCGCTGGAGGGCGAACGCAAAAACGGCGCACCGCGCGCGCTGGTGCTCGCCCCGACCCGTGAACTCGCCATCCAGATCCACGACGACGCCGAGGCGCTGGCGCGTTTCTCCTCGCTGAACTGCGTCGTCATCTTCGGCGGCATGGACCACGAGAAACAGCGCCGCGAGCTCAACGCGCCGATCGACATCCTGGTCGGCACGCCGGGCCGCATCATCGATTATTCGCAGAGCGGCGACCTCGACCTCTCGCGGGCGGAAGTGCTCGTGATCGACGAAGCCGACCGCATGCTCGACATGGGATTCATCCCCGACGTCCGCAGGATCGTGTACCATCTGCCGCGGCCGGGAGTACGTCAGACCATGCTCTTCAGCGCCACGCTCGAACCGGCCGTGCTGCGGCTGGTGGATTCGTGGATGAAGGACCCGGAATTCGTGGAGTCCGAACCGCAGCACATCGTGACCGACCTGATCGACCAGCGGTTCTACGCCGTGCTGGACGAACAGAAGATGGCCGTGCTGCTGCACGTGATCCACGAGGAGAAACCGAGCCGCATGATCATCTTCGGCAACCGCAAGGACAAGAACATGTCCGTGGCGGCGCGGCTCTTCGAATACGGCGAGGACGCCGAACTGCTCTCCGGCGACGTGCCGCAGGAGAAACGCCTGAAGATCCTCGACCGGTTCCGCGAGGGAAAAACGCGCATCCTGGTGGCGACCGACGTCGCGGCGCGCGGAATCCACGTGGACGGCATCAGCCACGTCGTGAACTATGACCTGCCCGAACAGGCCGACGACTACGTGCACCGCATCGGGCGCACCGGCCGTGCCGGCGAACACGGCATCAGCATCAGTTTCGCGGACGAATTCGGCTCCTTCGTGCTGCCCCAGCTGGAGCAGTACACCAAATGCGAGATCAAGACCGTCCAGCCGCCTCAGGAATGGCTGGAGCTCCCCGAAAAAACGCGCGAACTCCCGCCCGAGGAACGCAAGCGCCAGGGCCGCAGAGGCGGTTCCGGCGGCGGCCGTCCTTCGCACGGCGGAGGTCGCGGCAGAGGACGCGGACGCAGATGATGGAGACGAGATCTCCACTGCGGCAGTGTCCGTCTGCGCCCGGACACGAAGATATTGAGGCCCGGCGGAAGTCGTCGCCCAATATCACGGTCGTGCTCGACCGTCTCCGCAGCGCCCACAACACCGGTAACATCTTCCGTCTGGCCGAAGCGCTCGGCGCGAAAGAGGTGATCTGCTGCGGCTACACCCCCTGCCCCCCTCACCCGAAGCTCGCAAAGACCGCAATGGGCGCGGACTCCATGGTCCCCAGCAGGTCGTTCCCGACCGCGCTCGACGCGATCAGGACCCTGCGCGAGGAAACGCCCGGGATCGAGATTCTGGCGGTCGAACCGCTCCCGGAGTCCGTCGACGCCTGGGCGTACCCCTGGCGGTTCCCGGTGGCGCTGATCTTCGGCAACGAAGCGCTCGGCATCTCGCCGGAGGCGCTGGAGGCCGCGGACGCGACCGTCGGACTGCCCATGTTCGGCGCGAAGGCGTCCATCAACGTCGGAAACTGCGCGGCCGTGGTCCTTTACGCGGCGGCAGCGAAATACCTGGCCGATTCAAGGAGTTGAACCTATGACGACGGTTCAGCCGACCAAAAACTGGAAGCTCTATCTGTGGGGACGCGACATCGCCGCCCTCCGCGACAACCTCGTGCGGCGCGGTGCGAACGTCACCGGCAACGCCGACGAGGCCGACCTCATCATCCCCTGCGGCGGCGACGGCACGCTCTTCTCGGCCGAACTGCGCTGGCCGGGCCGGCTGAAATACCCGGTCCGGGACACCGCCACGGCTCCGCTCTGCCCGGCGCACGGGGTCGACACCCAGCTGGACGCGCTGTTCGAGGGACGGCTGAAGGTGACGCGCCTGCCGAAGCTCTCCGGACGGGCGAACGGACGCGAGCTTTTCGCCATCAACGACATTTTCCTGCACAATCAGATGCCGGTGACCGCGCTGCGTTACAGCGTGTCCATCGATGGCTCCATGTACGCCCGCGAGGTCGTCGGCGACGCCGTCGGAGCGGCCACGATCCACGGATCCACGGCGTATTACCGCAGCATCACCCACAGCATCTTCCGCACCGGGATCGGACTGGCGTTCAGCAACAGCACGGAGCTCGTGAACCACCTGGTCCTGCCGGAACAGTCCCTCATCCGCATCGACATCCTGCGGGGACCGGCCGTGATGGTCGCCGACAACTCCGAGGAAACCGTGCTCGTCGAACGCGGCGGATTCGCCGAGCTCTCCATGTCCGACCGCTCCACCGAGATCGTCGGGCTCGACCTTTTCATGTGCTCGGAATGTCGCCGTCTGCGCCACACCCTGCGCGACTCCACGCGGTTCCTGGGCGGGGGCGACGGAGGCCGCTGATGAAGATCCTGGTGACCGCGGGCCCCACGCGCGAAGCGATCGACGCCGTCCGTTTCCTCTCGAACAAATCGACGGGCAAGATGGGCTACGCCGTCGCGAAAGCCGCGGCGGAGGCCGGTCACGACGTAATCCTGGTGTCCGGCCCGGTCGCGCTCACGCAGTCCGACGGCCTGCTCGAATTCGTCCCGGTCGTCTCCGCAGCCGACATGGCCGAGGCCGTCAAACTCCGCGCCCCGGACTGCGGCATGATCGTGATGTGCGCGGCCGTGGCGGATTACACCCCGGCGCACCCCGTCGACCGCAAACTGAAGAAGACCGGCGGCAATCTCACGCTCGAACTGAAGCGCACGGAAGACATCCTGAAGACGCTCGGGCAACAGAAAAAGCCCGGCCAGATCCTGGTCGGTTTCGCCGCGGAGACCGACGACGTCGAGGCGTACGCCCGGGGCAAACTCGCGGCCAAGAACCTCGACTGGATCGCCGCGAACGACGTCTCGCGCCCCGGCTGCGGATTCGCGGCGGACACCAACGCCCTCACGCTCTACGCCGCCGACGGCCGCAAGTTCGAGCTCCCGCTCCAGGGCAAGGACGAAGTCGCCCGGCGCATGCTCGAAATCCTGCTCCCATCCCCCCGCTGAGACCGCGTCATGGGACACCCGGTTTTGAGCTTGCGGACGAAATTGCGCGCCTGGCGCGAGGACCGTCTCGACCGGAAGATCGGCGGTATCTCCCTCGCCGAAGTGCGCGAATCGAAGTTCCAGGACCTCGGCGCATACCCGACCATGAGCGCGGAGTACGGCGCGATCGACATGATGTTCAAAAAGTTCCCGCTGAGCGAAAAAGACGTCTTCGTGGACGTCGGCTGCGGATTCGGGCGCGTGATCAGCCGGCTCCTGCTCAAAAAGTCGCCCTGTAAGAAATACTACGGCGTCGAGCTCGACCCGGACGTGGCCGCGATCACGGCGAAGAGGTTCGAAGACTTTCCGCAGGTTTCCATTCTGAACGGGAACATCCTCGACGTGCTGCCGCACGACGGGACCGTCTTCTGGCTCTACAATCCGTTCGACGTCAACGTGCTGGACGCATTCCTCTCCAAGCTCGAATCCGGCCGCGAAATGCCCGCGTGGGTGATGTATTACTGCGACTACCGGGCGTTCGCGCTGGAGGGCCGCCGCAACTGGAACCGTCTTCTGAAGGACGCCTGGTGCTGTCCCCCGGAAAAACCGCTTCCGTGGTCGATCTGGCTGTACCAGCCCGACTGGAACCGCTGTACCGCACGATAGATACGTTTCCTGAAAAAAGGCAAAAAAGTGGGAAAACCGCCTTGACAATACATCTTTTTGGTGTATTGTATCTACATCTGTCAAGATGTAAACCTGCTTCTCAAAACGGGCTTACTGCATTTCATGTACTATCACACAACTGGAGAAGCAAAACAAATGAGCTATAATGAACTCGTTCAACTGCTGGAGAAAAATGGCTTTGTCTGGATCAATTCGGGGAAAAGCTCCAAACGCATCTACAAAAAAGACAAGTGTATCGTCATCGTCCATTACCACTCCTCGAAAGAAGTCAAATCCGGGACAGCCAACGCGATCTTGAAAGCAGCTGGAATCAAACTCAAATAACTGTACACAACCAATTAGAGCATCTTTGGACAACTTGGGTCGACATGAAATAACCACATCTTTTTTTATGCTGCCCTTTACAAACTTTTACAAACTTTTACAAACTTTTACAAACTTTTACTATCGATTTGACGAAACAGGAGAAGCAAACATGAAAACACCGAAATCAAGAAAAGTCTGCTACTTCTTCGCGATCTACAAGGCCGAGGAAGGTGGTTACTGGGGACGTTTCGTAGACTTCCCGGCGGCCGACCAAGGCGAAACCATCGACGACATTCTTTATCAGGCGACGGAATTCCTTCAGGGTATTTTAGATGAATACGACAAACTCGGAGAGCCGATCACTCCCCCGAGCGACATCGAAACGTTCCGCTCGAAACTCG
>JAFYBD010000238.1 GCA_017540385.1 Lentisphaeria bacterium | reverse complement strand
GTCGATGCCGCTTTTCAATCCCCATGCCCAACTCTCCGCGACATATCCCGATAGGCTGTTTGCAGCCTTGAAGGTTGGGCCGTCCGGGATTTCTGCTGTTGTTGTTCCCAAGTGTGTCCCCTGCGCGGAAACGCATATCTCGGCAACATCCAGCCTCAATAAAAAAGCCATAACGGCGTGGCCCGCTTCGTGGTAGCACGTCTCAAGAAGTTTCCGGCGTTTCTCGTCCCTGATTTCATAGGCGAACATGGCTTTCCCCTTCGTCTCTTTCGGGCCGACGAACGCCGCCGGCCCGTGAAGGGATTGTAGCACGGCCCCCGGAGCACCGAAAGCGACCGAAGGGTAAGCACGCCGTTCTGTTGACGGGTCTGGAGACCTGGTATGCGCGGGCAGTCCAGTCGCGGCTTGTCCCCATCTGACCACTGTGGTAGGCTCGTTTCCCACGAGCCCCACCATGAGCGCAGACACGCAAACGATACTTTCCACCTACATCGCGGCCATTTCCAAGGCCTACGCCACGGGAAAGGCCACGGAACACTCGTACCGCCCTGCGATCAAGGCGCTGGTCGAAGGCCTCGCCCCCGATGTCGTCGCGACGAACGAGCCGAAGCGGATCGAGTGCGGGGCGCCGGACATCATCCTCACCAAGGACGATGTACCCGTCGGCTTCATCGAGACAAAGATTCCCTTTGACGCCGACCTTGAGGGGAAGAATGCCAACAGGGAGCAATTCTCCCGATATCTCGCGGCGCTCGACAAGGTCGTCTTCACGGACTTCCTCCGCTTCCGCTTTTTCGAGAAGGGGCGGCTCACGGCGGACATCACGCTCGGCGGAATGTCGAATGAAACCCTCGCGAAGCCACAGGCCGACGGCTCCTTCCTTTCCACTCGGATCGCGCCCCACGAATCGGAATTCCGGCATTTCGCCGACACCTTCAAGGCCTGGTGCTCGGCCCCCGTCCAGTCCATCAAGTCCGCCACGGAACTCTCCAGGATGATGGCGGGCAAGGCCAGGCAGATCGACTACGTCATCGAGCACGCCCTCTCCAGCGACATGGCGGGCGGGCCGGACACCGACGAGAACGAATCCCTCCGGGCGCAGTACAGGACGTTCCGCGAACTGCTGATCCACGACCTTTCCGTGGAACTGTTCGCCGACACCTACGCCCAGACCATCGTCTACGGCATGTTCGCGGCCCGGCTGAACGACAAGACGCCGGATACCTTCGACCGCCAGGAGGCCGCCGAGCTCATCCCGAGGTCCAATCCGTTTCTCCGCTCGCTGTTCGGCTACATTTCCGGTCCCGACCTCGACGACCGCGTGAAGCCGTTCATCGACGACCTCGCCGCCGTCTTCCGCGCCTCCGACGTCCACGCGATCCTCACGGCGAAAAAGGCCGACAAGGCGTTCGTCCGCGATCCGGTGGTCCATTTCTACGAGGACTTCCTTCGCGAATACGACGCCGCCCTCCGCAAGAACCGGGGAGTCTGGTACACGCCGCAGCCCGTGGTCAGGTTCATCGTCCGGGGCGTCGACGCCCTTTTGCAATCGGAGTTCCATCTGAAAGACGGGCTTGCCGATGCATCCACGGTCCAGCGGGAGAGAACCGACCCCGTGACGAACGAAAAGAAGGTCGTTCCCATCCATCGCGTCCAGGTTCTGGACCCGGCCTGCGGAACCGGGACGTTCCTCGCCGAGATCATCCGCCTCGTCCACGACAAGCCGGCCTTCGCGAAGAATCCGGGCATCTGGTCCGCCTACGCCTCCCGCGACCTCGTTCCCCGGCTCAACGGCTTCGAGCTGCTGATGGCCTCCTACGTGGTCGCCCACATCAAGCTGGAAATGCTGCTTGAGGAAACGGGCGCCGCCCGCGACTCCCGGCGCGACCGACTGCACGTCTATCTCACGAACTCCCTGGAAGCCCCGAATAAGGCAAACCCCGAGCTGTTCGTCAACTGGCTCACGAAGGAGGCGCAGGCCGCGGACGAGGTGAAGCGCGACGCGCCCGTCTTCGTCGTGGTCGGCAATCCGCCCTATTCCGGCGAATCGTTCAACAAGGGGACCTGGGCGTCCGAGCTCGTGGGCGACTACAAGAAGGATCCCTCCGGCGCCGGCACCGTCCCCGACACGAAATGGCTGAACGACGACTACGTGAAGTTCATCCGCTTCGGACAGCACCTCATCGAGAAGACCGGGGAGGGCGTCCTCGCCTTCATCACGCCCCACGGCTGGCTGGACGCGCCGACCTTCCGGGGAATGCGCCACGCCCTCCTCTCCTTCTTCGACTCCATCCACGTCCTCGACCTCCACGGCAACTCCCGCAAGAAGGAGAAGACGCCGGACGGCGCGAAGGACGACAACGTCTTCCTTATCGTGCAGGGCGTCGAGATCACGTTCTTCGTCAAGAAAAGGGAGGGGAAGCCCGCCGGGACGCTCGCGGCGGTTCGCCACGCGGAACTCTGGGGGAAGCGCCGCGAAAAACTTGTCTGGCTCGACGAAACGGCGTTCGAGTCCGTCTCCTGGAAAGATATCGAACCAAACGCCCCGCAGTACTTCCTCGTCCCCCGCGACATCGCGCTCGAAGAGGAATACAAGCGGGGGTTCGACGTGTCGCGGCTGTTCCCGCTGGGAAGCGTCGGCATCTGCACCAAGCGCGACGAAACAGCCTACCGCGAAAGCCGCGACGAAATGCGCGCCGTCATCCAGGACTTCGCCACCCTGCCGCCCGATGCCATCAAGGCAAAGTACCCGACCGAGCGGAAGGAAAGTCTCGACAGAAAACTGGCATACGCCGTGGCCGATGTCCGGAAGCACGGGCTCGGCGACGAGAATTTCTGCGAAGGGGCGTTCCGCGTTTTCGACCGGCGCTGGACGTATCTCACGGACCAGTCAAAGGGGTTTTTGGCTCGTCCCGTCTACGAGGTCATGCGGCATTTGAGGCATCCCGAGAACGTGGCCTTCTGCTGCGCGAAAACGGGGAGAAGCGACGAGTACCACAACT
>JAFYBD010000237.1 GCA_017540385.1 Lentisphaeria bacterium | reverse complement strand
GAGCAGAACGGCGCGTCGAACCGGCGGTCGTCGAGACCGGCCGGGGGTTCACAACCCAGTTCGTGACGCCAGATTTCCCGGGCCGTATCGGTCAGAACCACGTGTACCGCCACGCCTTCCAGCGCGGCGGCACGCTCCAGGAACCGCCGGGCATAGCACGCCCCGCTGGCTCCGGTCACGGCCAGGACGATCTGTTTACAGGTATTCATCGAGCAGGATCTGCTTGAGCTGTGCCATACCCACGGTCGCAGGCTCCTGGATCTGGCGGAAATTGCTGTAATCGAGCCGGATGGGCTTCGGATCGATGAGGAAGATGGGCCGGCCGTAGGTAATGTAACGAAAGAGGCCGGCGGCCGGATAGACGTTGAGCGAGGTGCCGATGATCAGCAGGATGTCGGCTTCGGAAACGGCCTGCGCGGCCGGCGTCAGCATCGGCACGGCCTCGCCGAACCAGACGATATGCGGCCGCAGCTGCACGCCTCGCTTGTCGCAGTCGCCGAGGTTGCTGTCCTTGTAGCCGATGTCCACCACGCCGCTGTTCTCCCGGTCCATAGGGCGGACCTTGGTCAGCTCGCCGTGGAGATGGATGATCTTCGTGGAGCCGGCCCGCTCGTGGAGGTTGTCTACGTTCTGCGTGACGACCGTCACGTCGAAATATTTCTCGAGTTCGGCGATGATCTCGTGCGCGCGGTTGGGCTGCGCCTTTTCGAGTTGGTGGCGGCGTTCGTTGTAGAACTGGAGCACCAGACCGGGATGGCGGTACCAGCCGTCGATGTCGGCCACGTCGGCCACGTTGTAGTTTTCCCAAAGACCGTCGCTGTCGCGGAAGGTCTTGATTCCGCTCTCGGCACTCACGCCGGCACCGGAAAGGACGACGAGTTTTTTCATGTCAGACAAAATAATAGTTGCGGAGCCAGTATTCGAAGAGGGGGTCGATGAGGCGGGCGTTGTCGTCGCGGTCGAAGGTAAGCACTTCTTTTTTCTGCAGGGCCTCGCGGCTGCGGACGACGCCGGCGGAGGAATTGAGCCGGTAGTTCTCCAGCGTCTCGGCGCTCGTGAACTTCTGCACCCCGTCGACCACGGCGTGCAGCAGGTTGATCTGGTTGCCGGTCAGGTCGAGCAGGATCTCCTTGAAGCGGGGCTCGTGGATGGCCAGCAGCGTGTCGCGCGCCTGGTTGACGATCTTGCGGTTCACGTAGCCGATGGGCATCGCGTAGCAGAACGAGCAGAGTTGCTTCACATACCACATATTGCCGGAAGAGATGTCGAAGATGGCCAGCGCCTCTTCCATTTCGATGACGCGGCCCGCGTTGAGGAAGGCGCTGCGGATGTATTCGCACACCATCCGCTTGTCGAGCGGCGGAAGTTCCAGCGTGCGGCACATCCCGTAGAAGAGGCGGCGCTCCTCGAAGATGCTCTTCATCGCATTGACGAAGGAGCCGGTGAACAGGTATTTCACGTGGTGTTGCCGGCTCCAGGCGCGCTCGAGCATATCGAGGCTGAACGTTTCGTCCTCGAAGCGGAGGACGTTCTGGAATTCCTTGAAATAGACGACCATTTCGGCTCGGGCTTCGGCGGCGATGATGCCGGGCAGGTCGAAGATCTTGTTGCCGGCGATTTCGTCGAAGCTGATCTCGAAG
Organism: Lentisphaeria bacterium; assembly: GCA_017540385.1. Classification (GTDB taxonomy): domain Bacteria; phylum Verrucomicrobiota; class Lentisphaeria; order Victivallales; family UBA1829; genus UBA1732. The sequence continues at coordinate 1,091 of JAFYBD010000237.1, read as the reverse complement.
GGGAGGAGCGCCCCGCGGTTCACTTCCGCGGCGCATTCGCGCATCCGTTCGCGCCAGAGTGCGGAGAAATCCACGAAGGTGCGGATGTTGAACAAGTCGATTTCGCAGACGATCAGATTGCTCCGCTGTTTGCGGACTTGTTCGACCGCTTCACGGAGGATGGTCTCCTTGCCGGTGCGGGGACCGGCCAGAATGGCAAGACTTCGTCCGCCCGGTTCCAGGGCGGCGACGACGGCTCCGATTTCCTGGCTGCGGCCGAGGATACTGCTTCCGGCAGCGATCTTATCGAATGCAAACGGGAGATCCATCCAGATTTTTAACAAAATTGTTACAAAGATAATCAAAAGCGGCACCGGCGCAAAAAAAAACCGGCTGAAAGGCCGGTTTTTGTCAGAGTTCCTCGAAATTGACGTCGGAGAACGGGGTGGGCGACTCCTGGGCGGGCGCCTCGGACCGTTCGGGCGGAACGGTTTCCGTTCCGGCCGGGCAACGTTCGCGGATGTAATTGACCACTTCCTGGAGGCCGTCGGCGAATTTGTCGAAATCTTCCTTATAGAGGAAGATCTTGTGCTTGTCGTATACGTAACGGCCATCGCGCTCGATGCGGCGCTTGCTCTCGGTGATGGTCAGGTAATAGTCGTTGCCCTTGGTGGCTTTCACATCGAAAAAGTAGGTACGCTTTCCCGCTCTCACAGGCTTCGAATACACGTCATCTCCGTTCCTGTCCTGGAAGCCCGCATTGTCATAATCCTCGTAGTACATTGTCTCAGTTTTTAATCGTTTTTTCGATAATCTGAGACAAAGATAAATTTAATTTCCGAAAAAACCTATACAACTACAAGAATCCGACTAAAAACGTAATTGCCATTTCAGGCTCGGCATGATCGGGAAGAGGGAAACGAAATTCCAGGTTTTCGTGGAAATTCCGATGCAAAGTGACCCCTTCAGTCCGATTTCAAACTGACCCCGGCATGTCCTTTCCGGATTTAGGTTGACTCCGGATGGAGTCTATCCCCGATAGAAGTTGACTCTGGTTTACGTTATTACTGGTATAGGTTGACTTTCGTCCTTATCCCTGTTTTTGGTTGTCT
>JAFYBD010000236.1 GCA_017540385.1 Lentisphaeria bacterium | reverse complement strand
GTTGTACACGCCGTACATGCGGCCGTAGTTGTGCAGGTTGCGGGAAGCCTGCCCGGCGCCCTCGTTCGAGAACGTCATCACGATCTTCGGCGAGGTGTAGTTCTCGCCGGGCTTCAGGATGGTCGGGGTGCCCGGGACGCCCGCGGCGAAGGACACGGTGTTGTTCTGCGTGGTGGTGATGCTGTATTCCCAGCTGCCGCTCCATGCGATGGCGGCGGCGAAGACGCGGCCCTTTTCCTCTTCGAGCTTGCCGTCGAACGAGATGTAGCAGCCCGGATAATCCGGCACGGCCACGCGCGAACCCTTGTTCGTGAGGTGCTTCAGCACGCCGCGTCCGACCTTGTCCTCATGGATTTCGGTCATTTCGCGGCCCCAGTCGCCGTAGAAGCTGGTGAGGTAGGTCTCGTTGCTGAACGGCAGGTTGATGAACGCCGCGTCGCGGTCGAGCAGGGTGATGTTCTTTTCGCCGTTGTTCTTCACGATGATCTGCGAGGTGAAGACGTCGGCGGTCTTGAACGCCGTGGCGATCAGGGTCACGGTCACGGGATACAGCGGGTCCTTCAGCACGAACGTGGACTGCGTGCGCTCGTTGTCGAGGGCGACCACGTCCTTCTGCTGGAGCCGGAGCTCGAGGTTGTGCGTGCCGTCCTCCTGGATGATGTACACGGAGGGCTCCATGACTTCGGAGGGCAGACGGGGCCACGCCGCGACAGCCGCCTGACCGCCGCCGCCGAATCCGCGTCCGCCGAATCCGCCGAATCCGGCGGGCCGCCCGCCCTGGCGACCGCCCTGTGCGGGAGCAGCCGTCACGGGAGCCGCGCCGAAGACGCCCTGACGCAGTTCATTGCCGACGTTTCCGGTGAAGTTCCAGGTGAGGTGGTTGGTCTGGAAGGCCGGAGCCTGCATGCTCTGCTGGACGGGTTCCGCTCCGTCGTATTCGACTTTGAAGTTCACGAGATCGGCGTGATCGTAATCCATATCGCTGCCCTGGGCGGCCACGAACTGCAGCCGCGTGATTCCGTTGAGGTTGATTGAGAATTCTTTGGCCTTTTCGCCGGGTTTCATTTCGCCGGACTCCCACAGGAGCTTCCGGTTGCCGGAGGAGGCGTCGAACCACTGGAAATTGACGCTGCCGCGTCCGTTGGTCTCGTCGTCGATACCGACCGCGCCGGTGGCCTTCACGGCCTTGCCATCGAGCGTGAGCGTGAATTCGGCGTTCGCGTGCATGCCGATCGCGTCGGCGTAGCGCACGCCTGCGATCGTGGCCGGGTTGCCCTCGATGGAGGTGTTCCGGCGTGCCTGGTCGAAATATCCGACCTGCATGAAGGGCGGCGCGAGTTGAAGCCGGGCCGAGGTCCATTCGGCTGCGTAGAGCGAGCCGACGGACAACGATGCACAGAGAAGCGCGGGGATGAGGCGTTTCAGACGTGTCATGATCCTGTTCCTTACGTTGGGGGGTGCGGCGCCGTGGTTTCGCGGCGCGTTTTTTAACGATATATAGTTTATCCAATATACCACATACCCGGAAAAAAACAAGTCTCGGAGCCGGGCTTTCGTCCGGAAATCGGGGAAAAAGCGCCCGCCCTGACGTGAAATAACGTCATGATCGAAGACTTCTTCGCGTAAAAAACCGGATCGCGCCTGCTGTTTTACGGAAGACAGCTTGCAAAACGCCCGAAACATGGTATATTTGTGTCGAAACAGCAGAAATGAAAGGACTACCCCCCATGCAGACCACCGAGCCAGACGAAACGAATACGACGGAACATGACGTGAAAAACAACGTGTCCGACGGGCAAACCGTGCGGCGTTCCCACGAGGATGACGAGGCCGAAAAGAAGCGTCTCGCCGTCGAACGCGCCTTCCGCGAAGACGCCGCGGCGGGGATGCAGTACAAACGGAAACGCACGTCCATCTGGAGCTTTTTGTTGTCTGTGCTCGTTGTCCTTGTGCTTCTGGGGCTTTATCCCGTGTGGTTCGTGGGCACCATCAGCATCGCCATGGGATCGCTCCACAAGGCCTTTTACTTTCCCCTCTGGAACGTGTTCATCCTGAGTCTGGGTGTTTGTCTCCTGACATTGAAAATTGGTGCGCGAAAACTCAGAATTATTTCGGCCTGCGTCCAGCTTGCCTCGTCCTGGCTTTCTGCGGGTTCCGTGCCTGGACCTGGTGGACGGTGGACCGTTTCCCGGTCATGGAGCAGAAGGTCAACTGGCGCGAGTACCGGCCGTTCGCGGAGGGGAACAAGCTGGTGAAGGTGCAGATCCCGGCGGAGTATTCCCTGGTGTTCAGCGGAGAGAGCGGGTACAAGACAAACGAACTCCCGCGTCTGAACGGCGCGTATGCGCTTTATCCGATCTACGCCGCCATGGCACAGGGAATGTACCCGGATGCTACCGCGGCACATTTCCAATATGTCACGACCGACGGATCGGACGTCATCTATGAGGACTTGCTGAAAGGCGACCGCGACCTGATCTTCGCGCTGGCACCGTCGAAGAACCAGCAGGAAGATGCGGAAAAGGCCGGGATCGAATATGAGCTCACGCCGTTCTGCATGGACGCCTTCGTCTTCTTCGTGAACGCGGAGAACCCGGTCGACAACCTCACGACGGAGCAGATCAAGGGCATTTACAGCGGAAAGATCACGGACTGGAAGGAGGTCGGCGCGCCGTCGAGCACGAAGATCGTCCCGTTCCAGCGCAACGAGGGCAGCGGCAGCCAGACGACGCTTCAGAAGCTGATGGGCGACACGCCGATCATGCCGCCATTGAAGGAGGACCGGATCGGCGGGATGGGCGACATCATCAACGACACCGCCAACTACCGGAATTTCAAGGCGGCACTCGGGTTCTCGTTCCGCTACTACTCCACGGAACTGCTCCGCAACAACCAGATCAAACTGCTCTCGATCGACGGCGTGGCCCCGACGGTCGAAAACATCCGCAACGGGTCGTATCCGCTGGTCGCGACGGCCTACATGGTCACGGCACGGCCCCGCTCCGCGAATATGCGAAAGATCGTGGATTTCATGCTTTCGCCGGAGGGGCAGAAGCTGGTCGAAGAGACCGGATACGTCCCGGTCCGGCCGATGTCGGAACCGTAACGGACGCCGTTTTGACCAAAAAGTTTGCGGAAATTGTCGGTTTTTTCTTGAAAAAAGCGGAAAGAGTGGTATAGTAAATAATCCCGTTGCGGCATATCCCGAATGTCGCGGCCGGAAAGTCCCGGGATCTGGCAGTCTCGGTACGCCCCACAACCGATAGTTTCAAGATACAAAACCGAACTGAACAAGGAGCAATCCTGCATGAAAACCTATTTGGCCAAGACTGGCGAAATCGAACGCAAATTCGTGCTGTTCGACGCTGCGGGCGAACCGCTTGGAAGACTTGCCGTGAAGATCGCGAACGCCCTGCGCGGCAAAGATAAACCGACCTATACTCCCCATGTCGATACCGGCGCGTTCGTCGTCGTGATCAACGCCGGCAAAGCCGTCCTCACGGGCAGCAAGGAAACCGGCAAGAAGTACATCCGCTGGACGGGCTACCGCAGCGGCCAGAGAATCGAGACCCCGGAAATGATCCGCGAGAAGCATGCCGACCGCCTGGTCCGCGAGGCCGTGTGGGGCATGATGCCCAAGGGGCGTCTCGGCCGTGCCCAGTACGCCAAGCTGAAAGTGTACGTCGGTGCGGAGCATCCGCATGCGGCCCAGAAACCCGAACCCGCGAAATAATGGAGTGCTGATAATATGGACAAGAAGAACGCCACTTCCGCCACCGGTCGCAGAAAATGCGCCAGCGCCCGCGTCCGCATCGACGCCGGCAGCGGCAAAATCGTTGTGAACGGCCAGAAATTTGAAGAATACTTCGAGACTGAAGCCCTCCGCGGCTACGTCATGCAGCCCCTGAACGTCACCGGCGCGGCCGAAGCGTACGACATCGACGCTTCCGTGGTCGGCGGCGGCAAGGCCGGTCAGGCCGGCGCCATCCGTCACGGCATCGCCCGTGCCCTGGTGCTCGCGGACGAGAACTACAAGTCCGTCCTGAAGACCAACGGCATGCTGACCCGCGACTCCCGCGTCAAGGAACGCAAAAAACCCGGTCAGCCGGGCGCACGCAGACGCTTCCAGTTCTCCAAACGCTAATTGGAGACAGGAACAATGGACAAGGTTCGCGTCGCAATCGTCGGCGCTGCCGGATACGCAGGCGAAGAGCTCCTTCGCCTGCTTTCGCGTCATCCCTACGCCGATATCCGCGTCATCACCTCGCGTCAGAACGCCGGCAAGGACATCGCGGAGATTTTCCCGCGTCTCGCCGGTTCCGGCCTTTCGTTCTCCATGCCGGACGCCGAGGCCATCGCGAAGGACTGCGACGCGGCGTTTCTCGCGCTCCCGCACGGGCTCGCGCATGAGTTCGCCGAGCCGTTCATCAAGGCCGGGCTGACCGTCATCGACATCAGCGCCGATTTCCGGCTGCGTTCCCTCGAGCAGTACAAGAAATACTACAAGATCGACCATCCGGCCCCCTCGCTGCTCTCCGACGCCGTCTACGGCCTGCCGGAACGTTACCGCGAACAGATTCGCACGGCCAAGCTCATCGCCTGCCCGGGCTGCTACGTCACCAGCATCCTGCTCCCCACGACCGCCGTCCTGGCCGCCAAGCTGGCTTCGCCGGAAGGCATCGTCGCGTGCAGCATGAGCGGCGTGACCGGAGCCGGCCGCAAGGTCGATCTGCCGTACATCTTCCCGGAGTGCAACGAGAGCGTGCGCGCCTACGGCGTGTCCGGCCACCGTCACCTGCCCGAGATCGAGCAGGAACTCGCCGTGGCCGCCGGGCTGCCCTCCCTGCACATGAACTTCATCCCGCACCTGGTGCCGACCAACCGCGGCATCCAGTCGACCATCGTCCTCGACGCCGCCGAAGGCTGCACCGAGGAGGCCGTGGCGGACGCCTTCGCGAAGGCCTACGGCGGCGAACGCTTCGTACGCGTGCTCCCCGCCGGGAAGCTCCCGGATACGAAGCACGTCACGCTCACGAACTGCTGCGAGATCGGCTTCAAACTGGATTCCCACACCGGAAAGCTCCTGCTCTTCTCCTGCATCGACAACCTCACCAAGGGCGCGTCGGGGCAGGCCGTGCAGGACTTCAACATCCGGTTCGGTTTCCCGGAGGAGACCGCGCTCGTCTGAGCGCGCGACCGTCCATCGGACGTTTCAGCGGGACCGGAACACGATTCCGGCCCCGTTTTTTTTGCGTTTTTTTGAGGGAGCGCCATTGATTTTTCGCCTGCGCCGTGCTATTGTTTTCCGAACGAAAAGCAACCATGTCACAGTGAGGCATCATGACGACGGATTCTACCTCAAACACCCGCTCCGGCGACAACCCGGAGTTTCCGAAATCCCTTCACTTCGTCGGCGTCGGCGGCATCGGCATGAGCGGCCTGGCGCAGATGTTCCTGGACCTCGGATGCGAGGTCACCGGGAGCGACCGCGCGCTCGGACACCCCGAGAACGCCCGCATCTTCTCCGCGCTGGAAGCCGCCGGAGTCAAACTTTTCCCGCAGGACGGCTCGGTGTACGCGGACGGGCGCAAGCCCGACGTCATCGTGTATTCGACCGCCATCGAGGAGGACAACCCGGATTTCCGCTGCGCTCCCGAGGGCACGCGGCGACTGCACCGCAGTCAGGCGCTTTCGCTCGGGATCGGGGCGCTGCGCGGCCGGTTCACCATCGCCGTGACCGGGACCTGCGGCAAGACCACCGTGAGCGCGTGGCTCGCGGACGCGCTGGACCGTCTGAACGGCGATCCGGGCGTGCTGGCGGGCGGCTACGTGAAACGGTTCCGCGAGGAGGGCGCGGCGGGCAATTACCGCAAGGGCTTCGGGCGCGATTTCGTGCTGGAGGCGGACGAGAGCGACAAGAGCCTGCTGAACTACGTCCCGGACGCCGCGCTGATCCTGAACATCGGCACGGACCATTATTCGCGCGAGGAGCTCGCGGACGTCTTCCGCCGGTTCGCCGTGTCCGCACGGTCGGTCGTCGTGATGGAGCTCGCGGCGTTTCAGGAGATCGGCCCGGAGACGTTCCCGCCCGGCAAGCTCATCCTGCTTTTCAGCGACGACCCGCACGCGCCGGTCTCGTGCGCCGGGCGCCGGGTCCTGCACCTGGATTCCTACCGCGTGGCGGATGGTTTCGCGTGGTGTTCCTTCTGCGGTCTGCCGGAGATACGGCTGCCGCTCCCGGGGCGGCACAACGCCCTGAACGCGCTGGCCGTCCACGCCGTGCTGACTACGCGCGGATACGACCCGGCCGAAGCGCTCCGGGCCGTCTCGGAGTTCGGCGGCGTGGCGCGGAGGTTCGACCGCGTGGGCGTGACGCCGTCCGGCGCGCAGGTCATCGACGATTACGCGCACAACGTGGAGAAGCTCGCCTCGTGCATCCGCGCCGCGCAGGAACTCACGCCGCAGGGACACGTGACGACCGTCTTCCAACCGCACGGATTCGCCCCGCTGCGGTTCATGCGCGAAGCGCTGGCGAACGCCCTGCCGGGGTTGCTGCGCGAGGGCGACGAGTTCGTCTTCCTGCCGGTCTACTACGCGGGCGGGACGGCGTCTTTCACACCCACGAGCGACGAGGTGGCGGAGTCCTGCCGCGCCGTGCCGGGGATCCGTCCGGGATCCGTGCGGTCGTTCGCGACCCGCGAGGTCTGCGCGGCGCATCTGACGGAGACGGCGAAGACGGGCGACGCGGTGGTCGTGGCGGGCGCCCGTGACGAAAGTCTGTCGATTTGGGCAAAAAGTCTGACGAAAACCGCTTGACTTTCCGCCAAAACCATAGTATAATATTGGGTTGTCCGTTTCCGGACGGACGAAATGTATCAAAATGAACTCAACGGAGCCCCTATGCCGTTTCGATCAAAATACCTGGCGATGACCGCCCTCCTGGCCTTTACCGCAGCCGTCGCGTCGGCTCAGACCGCCTCCGTGAAACGCGACCTGACGTATTCCCGGGAGCTCAACTCCATGGGCCTGGTCGATTTCTCCACGCGGTTCCTGGAGGAACGCCTTGCTGAGAACAAGAACAGGGACATGGCGAATTTCTACCGGGTCCAGCTCGCCGAAACCTACCTCAATTCCGGCCGGAACGAGGAAGCGCAGAAGATCATCGCGGGCATCCCGAAGACCGACCCGGCGTATTATCAGTCCCTCGGCGCGCTCGGCGTGTATTATTTTCTGAAGAAGGACAACCAGAGCGCCCTGAAGCCCCTCGAGGAGATGTACCGTCACCTCAGGGAGCGGAAACTCGACCCCGCGGACTACGAACGCCCCCTCACGGCGCTGCTGAACATCTATTACCAGGAAGGGCGCGACAAGGACGCCTCCGATCTGATGGACTGGAGCCGCGGCTCCGTCTCCGACAAGCGCGCCGCACTGTACACCAAGGCGCTGCTCCAGCTCAATACGGCGGAAAACAACCGCCGCGCCGAACAGCGCGAGCTCGCGTCGTATCAGCGCCGCGCCGCCGAACTCATGAAAGACCGCACCAAGCAGTCCGAGCTCACGCGGCTGCAGAAACGCGCCGCAGAGCTGACCGACGCCGTGGTGAACAACAAGGGCAATTACAACGAGAACGTCCGGCAGAGGACCGAGACCTACAAACTGCTCGGCGAACAGCTGGGCATGGATCTCGACCGCGTCATGCGGATCGAGGAGCTCGAACTCGCGCGCAAGAAGACCTCCGGCGAGGTCAGAAACCGCGACAAGTGGAACTCCTCCGACAAGCAGCGCCTGCATAAGGTCGACCCGAACGACTGGCAGACCTCCGTGCTGTCCGTCTGCGTGGATTTCCACGACATCCAGTGGGGTGGACAGGACATGCTGACCGCCTATGCCACGGCGCAGATACTGCGCTGCTTCTACCTGCTCGGCGAATACGAGGAGGCAGGCGAGGAAGTGCGGCGTTATCCCGACCTCTTCGAGGCGTCCGACGAGGCGCTGGAGAAGGACGGCCGCAAGAGCGAATCGCCCGCCGCCGACGCGAAATTCTGGACGGGGCGTTCCTACCTGGCGCTCGCGGAACGGACCGAAGCCGCCGCGAACGAGAAGAAGAGCTCCGACCTGAAGAAACAGGCCGTGATCTATTACCGCCGGGCGTTCAAGTACCTCGGCAAGCTGTGCAAATACTATCCGCAGTTCCGCGACGCTCCGGCCGCCTACCGCGACTTCAAACAGGCCACGGAGAGCGCGATGGCGATCGACCCAGACAAACGCAGCACCTACCAGTCGGAATTCTCGCGCGTGCAGGCCCCCGAAATGGCCGATTCCTCCACGCTTGTTTCCGCCTGGGCCGAACAGAACTACGCGAGCCGCCAGTACAATCTGGTCGTGGACGAACTCCTGCCCGTGCTTCAGCGCACGGCGTCGCGTTATACTCCCGGCCTCTCCGAGCTGGTGAACCGCCTGATGCTCTCCTACGCCTACCAGGGCGATTCGATGAACGCGGTCATCCTGGGCGGCTACATCTCGCTGCTGCCGCTGGACGATTTCGTGTCCACCGGGCTGCTGAACGCCGGCCATGTGCTGTGGAAGCTCGCCGGTTCGGAATCCGACGCGACGAAGGCCGCGCAGCTGAAGGGCGATGCGCTCACGCTCTACCGGATGCTGCTGGCGATCGACCTGCTGAACCCCTACGCGGGCGTCGTGTCGCTCCGCGTAGCGCGCGAACACCTGAACTCCGCCAGCCGCATCGGGACGCGTCTGAACGCCTCGAACGATCCTGCCGAACGCGCCGCGCTCCGCAAGGCATGGCAGGCGGAGATCGACTCCGCGGCGTCTTCGTACAAGATCATCATGGAGAATTTCGGCAACAATCCCGAGCTCACGGACGAGGCGTACCTGAAGTACGCCGACTGCCTGGCCATGCAGGACGATTACGAGGGCGCGGCCGAGACGCTGAAACAGTTCATCGCCTTCGGGCCGAGCTCGCTCAAAGTCGCAGCCGTCGCACAGGAGATCGCCGCCGAAATGCTGTCCCGCGAAGCCGACCGGCTGGCCGAACGCGCCGCGACCATCCGCGACGAGGCCGCAGGCGACCCGCTCCTGCTGGACAAGGCCGACAAACTGAAGGCGAAAGCCGCTTCGCTGTACGGCGACGCGGCCGATGAGATATTGAAATTCCGCGCCGAGCTGAACAAGGGCGGCAAATACGCTTCCGTGGCGGATTCGCCCGAGGTCGAGAAGGTCGTCCGCCGCGCGGATTCCCTGCTGCCGTGGCTGTACGACGGCGCGGGCAAACGCGACACCGCGATCGCCGAGTTCGAGACGTTCGTGCGGAAGCATCAGGACGATCCGCTGGCCTCGGCCTACCTCATGCGCGTGGGGATCATCCACATGGACATGGGGCGCGACAGCGAAGCCCAGAAGGTGCTGACGTCGCTGGTGACGCGTTACCCCGAGTCCGAGGAAGCGAAGAACGCCCAGTACGTGCTGGCGCGCACGCTCTACACCGCAGGCAATTACAGCCGCGCGCTGAACCTCTTCGACCAGCTTTTCGCCGGGGAGCAGGCGAAGAACCTCTCCATTACCAATCTGCGCTGGATCGCCTCCACGCTCCCCCAGTGCCCCGACGAGTCGCTGGCGAAACACGCCGCCGAACTCGCGCTGAACGTGAGCGAACGCCTCGAAATGGCCATCCGCGATCCGAAGCTCGACGACTGGTTCTCCCCGCAGCGCGCCGCCGAACTGAAATCCGACCGGGAGGCCGCGAAGACCGCCGTGTCCCGTCTGGAACAGCGCATCCACCTGGACGCCGGGCGCGCCGCGACGAAGGCCGGGCAGTACGACAAGGCCGTCGCCGAACTGGAGAAGATCGAACTCCTCGAGAGCGATTCGCCGTATTTCTACGACATGCGTTTCGCGATGGCCGAGGTCCGCGAACTCCAGGGACGCGGCGACGAGGCGAGAGCCGAGCTGGCGAAGATTTCCGTCCGGGCGAACCAGACCGGCAATTTCGCGCTGTACGACAAGGCCCAGGTCCTGACCGGCGAATCCTTCCTCAAATCCGACGCGATCAACAAGGCGTACGCGTGCTTCAGCATCGTCGCAGCCACGGCGTTCCCGGAGGACGACGAGAACGGCGAATCCGCCGAATCCGGAGCGGAACAGGATACTGAAAAAGAACCCGAGATCGACTCCGCCGCCCAGCAGTGGATCGAGCAGGCCGTCTACCGCACCGCCTACACGGCCGCGCTGCTCGGCAAAGACGAGGAACGCGACCGCATGGTCGCGAAGTACCGCAAACACTTCCCCGGCGGGAAATACGCCGACGCCATCGGCTCCCTGCCGCAATCCCAGGCACAATGATCGAACTTATCCATACTGCGAGGTAACACGATGAAACATCTCACGACGCTCCTGACCGGAGGACTCCTGCTGGCGGCAGTTCAGCTCGCCGCCCAGACCGCTGCCGCCAGGCCGGTCATCATGAAGACCGACGGCGAGGAGATCCGCGCCGCCCTGGTGGAACTCACCCAGAGCGGCGACTACCGTTACGCCGAATCCACCAGGGACGGCTCCCCGAAACTCCAGATCCGCAAGAACCAGGTCCGCTGGGCCTGGGTGCCGAAACCGGACGACGTGAAGAAGGCCGACAAGCTCCTGGAGGACAAGAAATACGACGAGGCCGCCACGGCTTTCGCGGCCGCGGTGAAGTCCTGGGGCCCGCTCGGCTGGGAACCCTACTGCAAGCTCCGTCAGGCGGAAGCGCTCGACGGCGCGGGCAAGCAGTCCGAGGCCATCAAGGTCCTCGAACCGCTGAAGGATTACGCGAACGCGAGCCCCCGCAACGAGGCGGATTTGAGCGCGGCATACGAACTGCTCATCAAATTCTACGCCGGGATCAAGGCGTGGGACAAGGGCCTCGAGCTCTCCAAGAAGATGATGTACGCCGGCGACGCGGCCGCAGTGAGCGCGCTCTTCGCCCGGGGCGACATCCTCTCCGCACGGGCCACCGAGACGAATTCGCAGGACGACCGCCGCGACGCGTTCAACGCCTACGCCCAGGTCAGTCTGCTCTTCCCGAAATCCACTCGCGCCGCCGAGGCCACGTTCCGCGCCTACCAGACCCTCACGACCCTGAACGACGCCCGCGCGAAACTCTTCGCCGACAAGCTCAAGAAAGACTACCCGACGAGCTCCTACGCCAAGCAGCTCTGACCCCGCACCCCCCGGAATCATGTCAATCAATTTCAACACAGAAGGAATCGCATATATGACAACCAAACGTATCCCGGCCGTCCTGACTTCGCTGGCCGTCACTGCCGCAGGTCTCCTCCTCGCCATGCCCGCTTACGCCCAGGAAGCCGCCGAAGAACCGGCGAAAGGCGGCACCAGTTTTCTCTCCGTGGTGTTCGGCGGCACCGCCATGGACTTGATCGTGTGGCTCATGATATTCCTGACCTCGCTGGCCACGCTGGCGCTAATCATCGACTCGTGCCTGTGCATCCGCGCCGTGAAGATCATGCCCGCCGACCTGATCGAGACCGTGAAGAACTCCCTGGCCGAAGGCGACCTCGGAGCCGCCATGGAAGCCTGCGAAGCCACCCCCGGCCCGCTCTCGAACATCCTCATGTCCGGGTTCAACAGCATCACCGAGGGGTACGACGTGGTGCTCGATTCCGTGTCCTCCCAGGCGAGCATCGAGACCGAGAAGCTGATGCAGCGCGTGAATTACCTGAACCTCTGCGGCCAGCTCGCGCCGATGTTCGGACTCATGGGCACCGTGACCGGCATGGTGTCGGCGTTCGGCAGCCTCGGCACGGTGAAGGGCGCCGCCCAGACCGCCGCGCTCGCGCAGTCGATCTCCTCGGCCCTGTACACCACGGCCGTCGGCCTCTTCATCGCGGTTCCCGCCATCCTCGCTTTCACGTTCATCAAGAACAACGCCTCCAAGATCATCCTGATGATGGAGGCCATGACCTACGAGCTCATCAACACGCTGAAAAACGCCGAAGTGAAGGAAGAGTGACCCAGGTCCCCGCGACCGCGACCCCAGGAGCACAGCCCCATGGCCAAGAAAAACAGACTCTTCAGCGAGGAAGCCGCGTCGGTGCCGATCTCCAGCATGATCGACATCGTCTTCCTCCTCATCATCTTCTTCATCGTCACAGCCACGCTCGACAAGGACATGCAGGACGAGAGCGTCCTCCTCGCCGACGCCCCCAACGGCCGCCCCGTCGTGAAGCAGGACCCCCGCACGATCACCATCAATCTGCGGATGGACGGCTCCATGAACATCGGCGGACGCCCGATCTCCGCCGACCAGCTCACGGCCCTGCTGGAGGACGTGAAGCGGACGACCCCGGACCCGATGTCGATCCCCATCGTGATCCGCGGCGACCGTCAGGTGCAGTATTACTACGGCATGAAGGTCCTCGACGCGATCAAAAAGACCGGGCTGTACAAGGTCAGCCTGGCCGGAATGCAGGAATGAGGTGACCGCATGGCCAGACAATCCCAACTCAAGCTCAACCCGCCGCCGGACGCCAGTTTCCCGCTCTCCAGCATGATCGACGTCGTCTTCCTGCTCCTCATCTTCTTCCTCGTCACGCAGAAGCCGATCACCGAGGAGGTCATGATCAACGTGGAGCTGCCGGCCCCCGACATGTCGACCCCGGCCGCCGACCCGCTGATCCCGATCACCATCGACGTCGACAAGTATTCGCGCGACAACATCGACGAGATCGACGCCCGGCTCTCCGCGCTGAGCGACCGGGACGACCCGAACGAGGTGCTGAAGGACGAACGGCTGTATTATTCGTTCAACGGCTCCGCCCCGATGGAGATATCCCGGCTCCGCGAACGCCTCGAAGCCGTCGCGAAGGCCGACGCGAACTCCACGATCATCATCAAGTGCGACCCGAACGTGAAGTACCGGAAGCTCATCCGCGTGCTCGACCTGTGCAGCGAACTCGGACTGAACTCCCGCCAGCTCGTCGACAAGGTCGTGCCGTTCGTCCCGGACCCGCCCCCGGTGCGCGTCCGTCGCTGATCCGTTTCCCCCGACCGAACCCAATCCCAAACTTTCCATAAAGAAAGGAACCATATCATGGACCTCAAAGGCAGCAAGACCGAAAAGAACCTCGCGTTTGCATTCGCGGGCGAATCCCAGGCACGCAACAAATACACCTATTTCGCCAGCAAGGCGAAGAAGGAAGGCTTCGAGCAGATCGCCGCGTTCTTCCTGGAGACCGCGGACAACGAGAAGGAACACGCCAAGCTCTGGTTCAAGCACCTCGGCGGCATCAACTCCACGCTCGAAAACCTGAAGGCCGCGGCCGACGGCGAGCACGAGGAGTGGACCGACATGTACAAGCGGTTCGCCGAAGAAGCCCGCGCCGAAGGGTTCAACGACATCGCCGCGCAGTTCGAGGGCGTCGCCGCCATCGAGAAGCGCCACGAGGAACGCTACCGCAAGCTCGCCTCGAACATCGAGACCGGCGAAATCTGGGTCCGTACCGGCGAAAACCGCTGGGAATGTCGCAACTGCGGACACGTCTACATCGGGACCACCCCGCCGGAAGTCTGCCCCGTCTGCAACCACCCGAGGGCTTATTTCCAGATCGAAGCGGACAACTACTGAGCCGGTCATTTCCCGGACGCCCCCGAGGCGTCCGGTTTCCATGGAGCGTCCGGTTCAACAGTCGGATGCTCCGAATTCATTTTATCCGACCACGGGACACGCTATGCAGCACATCACGATACACGGAACGGACCTCGAGGTCTCGCGCCTCTGCTACGGTCAGGTGACGCTCGGGGCGCGCCCCGATGAAACCGAGGGCGGCCGTCTGCTGGACCTTTTCGCCGATCTCGGCGGCAATTTCATCGACACGGCCTCGGTCTATTCCGACTGGATTCCGGGGCAGATTCGCCGCAGCGAACACACCCTCGGGGCGTATTTCCGCGACCGGGGCAACCGCGACAAGTTCGTGGTCTGCTCGAAGGGCTGCCATTACGACCTGGCGACGAAGGCGAACCGCGTGACGCCGTCGATCTTCCTGTCCGACCTGGACGCTTCGCTGGCGGCGCTCGGGACCGACCGGATCGACCTGTACCTCTTCCACCGCGACGACATGCGGATTCCCATCGAACCCCTGCTGGAGGCCTGCGAAACGGCGCGCAAGCAGGGCAAGATACGGTATTACGGCTCCTCGAACTGGCGCGTGCAGCGTCTCGTCGCCGCCGACGCCATCGCGCAGAAACGCGGTTTCGACGGCTTCCGCGTGGACCAGCTCACCTGCCACCCCGCGGTCGGCCTCACCAATCCCATGCCGGACGACACGCTGGCCATGTGGAACCGCAACTACGCGGACTACCACCGCCGCACCGGCATGACCGTGATGGGGAATACCGCCCTCGCCGGGGGATTCTTCTCCGATCCCGGAGCGGAACGGTTCAAGGGCTCGTTCTACGACACGGGCGCGACCCGGCTGCTCTCGGACAGGATCAACGCGCTTTCCGCCCGAACCGGGCTCACTCCGGCGCAGATATGCATCCGGTTCCAGACCGATTACCCGGGCATCCAGATGATCCCGGTCTTCTCCGCTTCGAGCGAGAAGAATCTGCGTGAGGCCTGCGGGGCGTTCGACTGCCCGTTCCCGGAAGACGAGCTCTTCCGCTTCTGACCGTTCATCCCATCCACCGGAGGACCCGCCATGACCCGACACCGTTCTCTCCTGGCCGTCTGCTTCACGGGACTCGTCCTGTCGGCAGCGCTCTCAACCGCCGTTTTCGCGCAGAAACCCGAACTTAATGTGAAACCTGCCGCAACCGAAGCGAAAGTCCCCGCCGCAACCGATGAAGACACCACGGACGGGAAGATGCACCCGCCGAGTCCGCCGCTGAATTCGTGGATTCCCGGCGCACCCTTCATGAACCCCTTCATGATGCCAGATTTCTTCGGCGGACTCACGTTCGACTGGCGGAAACTCGTGCTCTCCGCCGAGATCCCGAAGAAGTCGGACACGCTGTTCTGGTTC
>JAFYBD010000025.1 GCA_017540385.1 Lentisphaeria bacterium | reverse complement strand
GCGCAGGTCTGGTCGCAGGCGGCGATCTTGATCGGGAGGTTGAAGACGTCGGCGCACATCTGCATGATGAACGGGGACTTGCGGCTGATGCCGCCGGTCATGATGACGTTGCGGATCGGGATGGACTGCGCCTTGAAGTGGTCGATGATGGCGCGGGCGCCGTAGACGGTGCTCTCGGCGAGGGCGCGGTAGATCATCGGGGCGGTGGTGCCGAGGTTGAGGCCGCAGATCGCGCCGGTGAGCTTCTGGTTGGCGTTCGGGGTGCGGCGGCCGTTGAACCAGTCGAGCGCGAGGACGCCGGTGGTGCCGACGGGGATGGTGGCGGCTTCTTTTTCGAGCTCGGCGATCTTGATGTCACCGGCGTAGGAGAGCAGGCGCTTGAACCAGGCGTAGACGTCGCCAAAGGCGGACTGGCCGGCTTCGAGACCGATCATGCCGGGGATCACGGAGCCGTCCACCTGGCCGCAGATGCCGGGGATGCAGTTGTTGACCTGCGGGGCCACGAGGATGTCGCAGGTGCTGGTGCCGCAGACCTTCACCAGGTCGTAGGCGTGGATCTGGGCGCCGACCGCGCCGAAGTGGCAGTCGAACGCACCGGCCGCGACCACGACGTCGGTCGTGAGTCCGAGGCGATCCGCCCACTTCGCGGAGAGTTTGCCGGCCGGCTTGTCGCCGGTCACGGTGTCCTTGAACAGGCGGTCGCGGAGTCCGGCGAGCATGGGATCGAGCCCGGCGAAGAATTCCTCGGGCGGGAGTCCGCCCCAGCTCTCGTGCCACATGGCCTTGTGACCGGCTGCGCAGCGGCTGCGCGCCATCTTGAGCGGGTCGATGTTGCCGGTGAGCTCGGCGGGGATCCAGTCGCAGTGTTCAACCCAGCTGAACGCCGCCTTGCGGACGGATTCGCTCATGCGGAGCGTATGGAGAATCTTCGCGAAGAACCATTCGCTGGAGTAGATGCCGCCCTCGTACATGGTGTAGTCGGTACCGCCGTGGGATTTCGCGTAGGCGTTGATCTCGTCCGCCTCGAAAATGGCGGTGTGGTCCTTCCACAGGATGAACATGGCGTTCGGGTCTTCGGCGAACTCGGGGAGCATGGACAGCGGGACGCCTTCGCGGTTGACGGCGCAGGGGGTGGAGCCCGTGGTGTCGACGCCGATGCCGATGACGCGGGTCTTGTCGACGCCCTGCATGACGCCCTTCACGACGACTTCGAGGCTCTCGAGGTAGTCGAGGGGATGCTGGCGGAACTGGTTGTTCGGCGCATCGCAGAATTTGCCCTCGCTCCAGCGGGGATAGTTCTGCACGCAGGAGGCGAGGATTTCGCCGTTTTCGACATCGACCAGTACGGCTCTCACGCTGTCGGAACCGAAGTCAAGTCCAATCGTCAGTTGACTGCTCATGTTGTTTCTCCTTGATGGAAGTGTTTTTTGCGGTTGTTATGGTTGATTTTGAATCGTTTCGTCCTGTGCATGGGCAACGGTGCGGCTCATCGCGTCGGCCGGGGATCCCGGTCCGGGCTCTTCCGAAGTCGTCCCGCGGTAACCGGAACGCCCCTCGCGGGCTCCCGGTACGCCGCGCAGGCAGGATGCGAGTCCGCCGCCCCGAGCAATGCGGAGAGCCTCCGCATTCAGGGGGAGCGCCGAATCCACAGATCTGCCGGAAAACTCGGTCATGATGACGCCTCTCGTTGCCGAATGAAAAAACTACTGTCGGAACTATACCACGAAGTCCGCATAAAATCAACTGCGAAAAGCGATTTTTCGGAGCTTTTTCTACAAAAAAGCGCACCGGGGAGGGTTTCCGGGCCAAACGGCTTCCGTTTTTTTGCCGTTCCTGCTTGACATATCCGGCAAACACCGCTATATTACTCTGAAACCGCACAACCCCGAATCTCCGGCAGCATCAAGAGGCCACCATGCCAACCCAAGCTCCTGTCATCGCGCTCGTCGTCCCGTGCTACAACGAATCCGCAATTCTGGAAGACAGCGCACGCATCCTCTCCTCGAAACTGGACGAAATGGCCGCCGCCGGGGTCGCCAGCGCGGACAGCGTGATCCTCTTCTCCGACGACGGCTCCACGGACACCACCTGGGACATCATCTCGCGCCTCCATGCGGAAGCCCCGGACAGATTCCTCGGGATCCACCTGGCCGCGAACCGGGGTCATCAGGCCGCGTTGCTCGCCGGACTCATGGAGTCGCGGAAATTCGCGGAAGCATCCATCAGCCTCGACGCCGACCTGCAGGACGACGTGAACGTGCTGCCGCAGTTCGTGGAGGAGTACCGCAACGGTCACGACATCGTGTACGGCGTCCGCAGCGACCGTTCCAGCGATTCCTTCCTGAAACGCTCCACCGCCCAGGGGTTCTACCGCCTGCTCGCGTGGATGGGCGTGAAGACCGTCTACAATCACGCCGATTTCCGCCTGATGAGCGCGCGGGCGTTGGACGCTCTGTCCGAGTACGGGGAAGTCAACCTCTATCTGCGCGGACTCGTGCCGCTGATCGGGTTCCGCCAGGCCATCGTGACCTACAGCCGGAAAGCCGCGGCGCGCCCCACGCACTACTCCATCTCGAAAATGCTCCTGCTGGCGTGGGACGGCATCACGTCCTTCAGCGTGCGTCCGATCCGCGTGATCACGCTGGCGGGGATGACCGCGCTGGCGTTCTGTATCGCCGTACTGGCGTACGTACTCTACTCCAAATTCTTCGGCTACACGGTGGCCGGCTGGACCTCGCTGACCATCCTCATACTGCTCTTCAGCGGCGTCCAGCTGGTGTCCATCGGCGTCATCGGCGAATACATCGCGAAGACCTATATGGAAGTCAAACACAGACCCCGATACCTCGTTTCGGAGCGTCTCGAACCCAACCCGGACCAGGCCGAACATGAAAGCAATCAACCTCATCGCCCCGTTTGAACGATTCGCAGACCGCACGCTGGAACGCGTCCCCGGCAGGCGGCTCTATCCCGCCCTGCTTGGCGCGCTGATCCTCCTCGGATTCCTCCCCCTGCTCGTTTTCCCGGGGCTCCCGCACGGACACGACAGCCTCTACCACCTCTCGCGGCTCGTGACCCTGCGCGAGGGATTCCGCGCCGGAGAACTCCTGCCGCTCATCAATTTCGACGCGATCGGCGGCTACGGGTACGGCCCCGGGCTCTTCTATTCCGATCTGTATTTCTATCCCTACGGACTGCTTGCGGCCGCGGGGGTCCCGGTCCTGATCGCGTACAAACTCTTCCTCGTCACCTGGGGCCTGCTCGCGGCGTACTCGATGTACTGGGTGGCGAAACGCATCTCCGGCGACGAATTCACCGGGTTCGCGGCCGGGCTGCTGTACTGCTGGAGCAGCTACTACGCCTGCGACGTGATCATCCGCGCCGCAGTGGGCGAAGTGATGGCGTTCTTCTTCGTGCCGTGGTGCATCTACGGGCTGTGGAACGTGCTGTACGACGAAGCGGAGAAACGCAGCTGTCTGCCGCTCGCGCTCAGCTATGCCGGACTCTTCTACGCGCACAACATCACGTTCGTGCTGATGAGCATCGTCGGCGGGATGGTCATCGCGTTCAACGCGCCCGTCCTGCTCCGCGACCTGCGGCGCGTCGGCACGCTCGCCGCCGCCGGCATCCTCGCCTTCGCGCTCGCCGCGTTCGCCTGGGCTCCGCTGATCGAACAGATCGCCGGGCTGAAGTTCAACCTGACCAAGGCCACGATGCACTCCCCGATCGCCGACCGCATGGTGCCGTTCCCGCGGCTCTTCCTGGAGCTGCCGTACATGAAGATGGAATGGTGGCATCCGCCCGGAATCGGCATCATCTTCGTGATCGTCTTCCTGCAGCGGTTCCGCCTCAAATCGGAGCGGACGCCTGCGGAACGTTTCCGCGATCTGTGCATGGTCATCGCGTTCGCCACGCTCATCGCCGCCTCGGAGTTCCTCCCGTGGCAGGGCATGATGAGCGCCCTCGCGGCCATCCAGTTCCCGTGGCGGTTCTACATGCCCGCGACGGCTTTCGCGGCGCTGGGCGGCGGTCTGCTGCTGGGCGCTCTGCTCGCGGGGCGTTCCACCGCGGCGCGCCGCACCTGGCTGTGGATCCTGCTCTGCGGATGCGCGTTCCCGTGGTGGTTTCTCCACGCCTATCATTTCGCGGCCAAGATTTCGGAACACGCGATCGTCCACGACGTTTCGCGCGAACTGGCGGCCCAGTCCATCATGAGCGGCGTGCATTTCCTGCCGCAGGGACGGGTCGACGGCGATTACGAGGGCCTCGGCGGCAAGACTCCGGTCACGAGCGACAATCCGGCGGCGACGGCCGAGGTGACCGCGTCCGGCTGGAACAGGCTCGAGATCAAGTTCTCCGGGTTCGATCACAACGACGCCTTCGAAATCCCCAGGGTGTACTACAAGGGCTACCGCGTCGACACAGAAAAGGGCGGCGCCATCGACGTCGCCGATCAGGAGCACTTCCTCTTCCACCCGAACGCCTCCGATGGCGTCGCAGTGGTCACATACCACATGACGAAGCTCCACATGGTCTCGTTCTTCGTGTCGTTCCTGGCGCTGGGTTTCGTCGTCCTGCTGTTCTGCCTGCGGAGAAGATGCGCCCGGCGGACGAAGGAAGCCGTTTCCTGAAGAAGGCAAGCGCCTGCCGCCATGCGCGGGCGATTCGCAAAATCGCGAAAAACTTTTTCCGCCGGGACTTGAAATCCTCGGAAAGACATGTTATATTATGACATTTCCGTTTTTTTCCGCACCATCACCCCTTTTCAGGGAGAACATGGATATGGCCGTCACGAGGATCAAAGTCGCGCTCTACATCATTTCCGCCGTCCTGGCGGTCATCGGGGTCCCCATGCTCCTGGTCATGATCTACCTCGGACTGATCGAGACCGACATCACGTCGATCTTCATGTGGTCGATCACGCTCGGCTGCTGCATCATGAGCATCCTCACGTTCTCCATGGCGCGCATCCTGGTCATGTGGGCGGAAGAGGACGAGAACATCGAGGAATGATCCCCGCCTGAGCGCTCCCCGGATATGCTCCGGGGCAATCCCTTTTTTTCTCAAAACAGGCTCGGGCCTTTTCGCGCCCTGCCCTTATTATTTCCTCCCACCAAAAAAGCAAAAACCCGCTCCGGCATGAACCGGAACGGGTCGACAGAGCTGAATGAGACAGCGGATTACTGTCCGACGGCCCAGCGGGCGAAACGCTTGACGGTGGCCTTCGGGAAGAGCTTGCCGAAGGTGGTCTTGTTGTCAAGGATCCAGGGCTGGTTCACGAGGCAGATTTCGCCGTACCAGCTGTTGATCTTGCCGGCGACGATCTTCTCGATGATGTTCTCGGGCTTGCCGCTCTCCTTGAGCTGGGCGGTGGCGATTTCCTTTTCGTGGGCGATCGCTTCGGCCGGGACTTCGGAGGAGTTGACGTACTGCGGGCTGGAGGCGCAGATCTGGAGGCAGGTATTCTTGATGCCGGCTTCGTCGATTTCGCCGCCGATGTCGAGGAGGACGCCGATCTTTCCGTTGAAGTGGATGTAGTAGGCGATCTTCTGGTCGGTGGTGTAACGGAGAGCGCGGCGGATGATCATCTTCTCGCCGAACTTGGAGAACAGGGCGGCGAGCTCGGTCTCTTCGGACTTCTGCGCGGCCTCGGTGACGTCGCCGTCGCCGGTGGTGTTCGCGAGGATCTTCTTCGCGGCGCCGTTGCCGTATTCAAGGAACTTTTCGTTGTTGGCCACGAAGTCGGTTTCGCAGCAGACTTCGAGCATGAGAGCCTGGTTGCCGTCGACGGCGACGAAGATCTTGCCTTCGGCGGTGGCGCGGTCGGCGCGGTGCGCGCTCTTGGCGATACCGGCCTTGCGGAGGATGTCGACGGCGGCGTCAATGTCGCCGTTGGCTTCGATGAGGGCCTTCTTGCATTCGCCCATGCCTGCGTCGGTCTTGTCGCGCAGTTCCTTTACCATTTGTGGAGTGATGGCTGCCATGATTATTTCTCCTCGGGTTTCACATCGGATTTCTTGAGTTCGGAGAGGTCCTTGACCTCCTTGGCGGGAGCTTTGCGGCGGGGAGCGGCCTTCTTCTCGCCGGCTTCACCGGCCGCGGCGTCCTTGCGGGGAGCGGCGGGACGGCGGGACGGACGGCGTGCGGGGCGCTCGTCGCCTTTGGCCTTGTCGTCGGCGGCCTTCTTCTCGGCGCGCTCGGCGCGTTCGGCGTCGGCCTTGGCCTTTTCCTCGGCGACTTTGACCTTGTAGAGTCCGAGGGCGTCGTTGATGGCGGCCACGAAGGTGTCCATGATGATCTTGATGGACTTCACGGCGTCGTCGTTGGCGGCCACGGGATAGGTGATGTTTTCAGGATTGCCGTTGGTGTCGACGACGGCGATGATCGGAATACCGAGCTTCTGGGCTTCCTTGACCGCGATCTCGTCGTGGCAGACGTCGATGACGACGACCACGTCGGGCAGGCGCTTCATGTCGGCGATACCGTCGAGGTCGCGATGGAGCTTGACGCCCTGACGCGCGAGGCGGACGATCTCTTTCTTCTTCAGGTTGGAGTTGGCTTCGTCGGCGGTGATGTCGTCGATCTCGCGCATCTTCTTCACGGACTTGCGGATCGTTTCGATGTTGGTGAGCGTGCCGCCCATCCAGCGTTCGGACATGTAGAACATTTCGGTCTCTTCCGCGGCGTTGCGGACGACCTGCTGGGCCTGGCGCTTGGTTCCCACGAAGAGGATGCGCGAGCCCTTCATCACTTCACGCTGCAGGAAATTGCAGGCGTCGCCGATCTGGCGGATGGTTTTGGTGAGGTCGATGATCGAGATACCGTTCTTGGCCCCGTAGACATAATCTTTCATCTTGGGGTTCCAGCGCTTCGTCTGATGCCCGAAATGGCACCCGGCTTCCAACAGGTCTTTGACAGAGATGGCCATTTTGCCTATCCGCCTTTCTTCGTTCCGGCTCTTTTCCTCCGCGGTTGGATGTGGTTGACGCGGAGCAAGATACCTTCTGGTTCAGTTGTACGCATCCGCCCGCGGGTTGGTTGATGCGGGCAAACCGGCATACGGCCGGTCCGGATGCGATGTGACACAAGATAATAATATAGCATGCGACTGCGGGAATTGCAAGCCCCTTTTTGTTTTTTCATGCAAAACCCGTTCCCGGCGAGCATCCGCCGGGCGTCCGAACGCCGCTTACGGATTCGCCGGGCCGCGTTCGAAGTCGCGGTTCTCGACGATCTTGTGGAACATGAGCCCGTTCAGGGCCTCGATCCGCGGATTTCCGGGACGGTAGGCGGGCAGTTCCCTGACCCACTCCTCGTAGACTTCCAGGCGGGTTTTCGGCAGCGAAGCCTTGATGGCCGCGAGCGACGCGGTGAACGCCTCCTTGCTGGAAGTATCGACCTTCGGCATCGCGGCCTTCATCTCCTCGATCATGGCGAGTATCTCCGGGCCGGTCTTGCCGTTGATCTTCGCAAAGGTCTCCTCGTCGCTGTCGGAATAGAACCAGAACATGCTCATGCCGTCGTCGAACTCGCGCTGACGCGATTCCGGCAGAGATCGCATGACCTCCGTCCAGCTCTTGTAGAATTTCGCCTCGGTCGAGGTGTCGATGCGTTTGGTGCAGCCGGCGAGCACGGACGTTGAAACAGCGGCGGCAAGCAGAAGGACTGACAGACGGCTTACAATGGATTGTGACATGGGGGTTCGTCTCTCTTCGTGGATGCGGGTTCGGGGGTACTGAGCGGAAACGTCGCGGGGATAACGTTCGTAATAACAATACAATAGCACGCGATACGGAAAAATCAAATGCGGGTTTGCACCGTCTTCCGGAAAAAGCGGCGCACCGGGGTGCGGCGGGCCGACCCGGGGAGCCTTTTTTTCAAGGGAGGCGCTCCCAAATCGGGCTTTTTTCGGGAAGCGGCCTTGAAATCCCCGGAAAATGGATATATATTCTGTATTTAAGACATAGCATCCGCGCGCATCGCACGGCGCGGAGCCCCAACCTCAAAGAAGGATGATTTCCACCATGCCAGCGACCGTCCATCCCCAGTTTTTCGAAGTCAGCAAACTCGGCGAATGTCAGATCAAATCGCCGCTCTCCGACAGCCCGGTCCATTTCCACGACGACGACGAAGCCATCCTGCTCGACCGCGACTACTCGGAGCTGCTGAAGCACACGAAGGCGCAGCAGGGCTACGTGCCGGTCTTCGAGCGCGCGGGCGTCCGTAAAATGATTTTCCACGATCCCCGCTGGAGCAAGGCGGCCATCCTCACGGCCGGCGGACTCTGCCCCGGCCTCAACGACGTCATCAAGGGCCTCACGCTCACCCTGCGCCAGACTTACGGCGTGCCGCTCGTGTACGGCATCCCGTACGGCTACGCCGGGCTTAACTCCGACCTCGGATACCAGCCCGTGATCCTGAACGAGGACGCAGTCGACAACATCCACGAGGTCGGCGGTACCATCCTCGGTTCCTCCCGCGGCGCACAGGACCCGGACAAAATGCTCGAGACCCTGGTGCGGATGGACATCAACATGCTCTTCTGCATCGGCGGCGACGGCACGCTCCGCAGCGCCCACGCGATCGCCGAAGCCGCGAAGAAACGCAACCTGAAGATCAGCGTGGTCGGCATCCCGAAGACCATCGACAACGACATCTGCTTCATGGACCGCACGTTCGGATTCGAGACCGCCGTGTACGCCACGAACCCGATCATCACCGCCGCCCACAACGAGGCGAAGGGCGCGTACAACGGCGTTGGGCTCGTGCACGTGATGGGCCGCGACAGCGGATTCATCGCCGCCTACGCCACGCTCGCGAATACGCACGTCAATTTCTGCCTCGTCCCCGAGGTCAAATTCTCGCTCAACGACAACGATCACGCGTTCATCCCGACGCTCTTCGAGCGCATCCGCCGCAGACACCACGCCGTCATCGTCGTGGCCGAGGGCGCGGGCCAGGACCTCATCCCCGGCACCCGCGAACGCGACAAGTCCGGCAACCTGCTGAACAAGAACATCGGCATTTTCCTGAAGGACGAGATCAAACGCCAGGCCAAGGAGGCCGGGATCGAGATCAACATCAAGTATTTCGACCCCACCTACCAGATCCGCGCAGGAGCCGCCAACGGCACCGACGCCGTATTCTGCCTCATGCTCGCCCAGAACGCCGTCCACGCCGCCATGACCGGCCGCACCGACGTCGTGATCGGACACTGGAGCGAGACCTTCACCCACGTCCCCATCCAGATGGCCGTGAAGGAACGCAAGAAGATCGATCCGGTCGGCTCGCTCTGGCAGGCTGTCCGCCTCAACACCTGGCACCTCTGATCCACTTATTCACGTCACGGAGAGTTTCCTATGTCATATCAGGTCATCGCCAGAAAATGGCGTCCGCAGCGTTTCTCCGACATGGTCGGCCAGGAGCATATCGCCCGCACGCTGAAAAATGCGGTCCGGTCGGGACGAATCGCCCACGCCTACCTCTTCGTCGGCCCCAGGGGCATCGGCAAGACCACCACCGCGCGCATCTTCGCCAAGGCCCTGAACTGCGAGAACCCACAGGACGGCGAACCGTGCTGCCAGTGCGAATCCTGCCGGTCCATCGCCGACGAAACGAACGTCGACGTGATCGAGATCGACGCGGCCACGCACACCCAGGTCGAAAAGGCGCGCGAACTCTGCGAAGACGTCCAGCATCTGCCCATCCGCTCCAAATACAAGATCTACATCATCGACGAAGTCCACATGCTCTCCAAGAGCGCGTGGAACGCCCTGCTGAAGACCATTGAGGAGCCCCCCGCCCACGCCAAGTTCATCTTCGCCACCACCGAGGTCAACAAGGTCCTGCCGACCGTCATTTCCCGGTGCCAGCGGTTCGATCTCCGCAGGATCCAGGCGTCCGCGATCGCAGCCCGTCTCAAGATGATCGCCGAAGCCGAAAACGTCAGGATCTCCCCCTCCGCGATCAACGTGATCGCTCAGGCGGCCGACGGCGGCATGCGCGACGCCCAGTCCCTGCTCGACCAGCTCATCTCGTTCTTCGGCGGCGACGAATCCGGCATCACCGAGAAGCAGGCCCTCGACCTCTTCGGCATCACGGCCCCCGAGGAGATGAAATCCCTCCTGAACGCCATCGTCCACAACGACCGGTCGGCCGTCGTACGTGACATCCACGATTTCGCCGCGCAGGGCAAGAACCTCGAAACGCTCTTCGAGGAGATCATCTCCTGGCTCCGCGGCATCCTGCTGTGCCGGATCATCGGCGACCCCGCATCCGTGCTGGAGGAGACCCCCGAGAAGATCGCGACGTTCCAGGAGATCGCCTCCACGGTCGCCCCTGCCTCGGTCCAGCGCCTCCTCGAGAGCATTTCCGCCTCCGGCTATCTCCTGCGCGACGCGATCAACAAGCAGGTCTTCCTGGAGTCCATCCTGCTGAAGGCCATGCGCATCGCCCACGCGCCCCAGATCGGCGACCTCATCGCCCGCCTCAATCAAATCCGTTCCACAGGCGAGCTCGCGCCCCTCGAATCCGTCGTCCCTCTCTACGAACTCCCCGCCGGACAGGCGTTCACGACCCCCGGATCGCAGTTCGCCATCCCCTCGATCCCGGCCGTTCCGGTGAGCGAGATCGGCAAGCCAGCCGAACCGACTCGGGCACCCGCGCCCGAAGCGGAAAAAAAAACGCCTGACGCCACCCCTGACCCGGTAGCGCCTCCGCCTCAGGCCGAGGTCAAACAGGAACCGGAGCCCGTCGCCGTGCCCGAACCTCAGGTCGAGGCGGAAAAAGCGCCGGAACCGGCCGTGGAACCCGAACCGGAACCGATTGAAACGGCACCGCCTCAGGTCGAGGCGGAAAAAGCGCCCGAGCCCGTCACGGCGGAACCCATCTTAGACCCTCAGCCGCCTCAGGTCGAACCGGAACCCGTTCCGGCTCCCGAGCCCGAACCCCAGGTCGAAGTCTTCACCGCGCCGGAACCCGTGATCGAGCGTCCCCCGGAGGAAGAAACCGCCGTCAGGAAGCCCGCCCGCAGGAAAACGGCCGCGGCCGAACCGAAATCACCCGAGCCCGAGCAGGACGAGACCATCCTCCCCGCCCCGGTCGTCTGGGAGAAACTCATCCTCGACGTGCGGGAGAAACTCTGCAAGAAACTGCTCGCGCAGACCATGCTCGCCGCCAAGGTCGTTTCGTTCGACGGCACCCGTCTCGAGATCGCGTTCGATTCGCGCTACGAGACGGTCGAAGCGCTCTCCGTCTCCCGCGAGAAGCCGCTCCTGGACATGCGCCTGGCGGCCATCGCGGAGAATCCCCGCGCGTATCTGAGCGTGGAACGCCGCCCCGGTCTGGTCACGCCCGCCCAGCGCCGCCAGATGGAGGACGCCGAGGCTCTGCGCGCCGAAACCGCCCGCGATCCATTCGTCGCCGGGATCATTCAGACGTTCGACGGCGTCCTGACCGACGTCCACCACCTGGACAAACAGGGCGACGAAGAGGAAACCTGACGCAATTTGAACTCAACAATTCGGTCCTCCGAAAAAAAATCGAAAAAAGTTTCGAATATCGTTTGACATACCGAACTATTCGGATTATATTTTTGTTAGTCCGGTAAAAACATTCGGTTTTCGAACCGGTATTTGAAACACCAAACTTAGGAGCCCCGACTATGAAGACCATCAACAAGACCTTCGCCATCGGCGCCGCGTTCACCGCGGCGGTCATCCTCGTCCCCGCAGCCTTCGCGCGAGATCCGCACGGTCCGCCGCCACCGCCGCGCCCCAGCAACGGCATCCAGCTGGCTGCCGACATCGTGAACCTCGTCCGCGCGGTCATCGAACCGCGTCCGGCCCCGGTCGTCGTCGCGCCCCCGGCGGAACGCACCGTGCCGACGAAAGT
>JAFYBD010000004.1 GCA_017540385.1 Lentisphaeria bacterium | reverse complement strand
GCCGCGCCGCCTGCGCCGCCGCGACCTGCGCCACCGGCGCCGCCGCGAGCTCCGCCACGACCGGCACGGGCTCCGCCGCCTGCGTTGCCCTGTGCAAACGCCACACTGCCCGTAAGGGCCAGCGCCAGGATAGCAACTGTCATTTTATTCATGGTTTCGTTCCTTTCAAGTTGTTTTTGTATGTTAGTTTTGATTTTTTTGATGATGCCGAGCATCGTTACAGATTAACGAAAGATTTTTGTCCTTTATTGTGTATGTCGTCAAAAAAAGGCTGTTTTTTTGAGTTTTTTTCCGTTTTCGTCTCTCTTATCTGTAACGATTCCCGGGTTTTTTCCCGGAATAATGCCCGGGGCGGGACTCGAACCCGCATGGATGTACCGACAGATTTTAAGTCTGTTGCGTCTGCCATTTCGCCACCCGGGCGCGATTTCTTCCCATAATTTAGCACCGCGCATGTAAAAGTCAAGAGGTTTTCACTAAAAAACCCGCTCCATTTTGAGCTAAAGCCCCTTTTTTTTCCTTTTTTTCTGCGAATTCCCCGTTTTTCGCCTTTCCCGCTTGATTTTTCGCCTCTTTCCCGGTATATTTTTTCGAACGTCCGGCACCCCGTCGGATTTCTTGAAAAAGTCCCCACCAGAACCCGAAAGTTTCCAGGCATGTCCGATTACCGTCAGATCCTCCAGTCCCTCCCGAAACGCCACGACACGCTCCTCTGCGTCGACAACGACGGCACCGTCTTCGACACCATGGAGGCCAAGGAACGCTGTTTCAGCCGCTGCATCGTCCGCTGTTTCGGATTCGCCGGCCGCGACGCCGAACTGGCCGAAGAGGTCTTCCGATACGTGAATCTCGACAGCATCCACCGCGGGCAGAACCGCTTCAAGTCGCTCGTCCTCACGTTCGACTATCTGCGCGAACGCGGTGTGTCCGTGCCGGAGACCGACCGGCTGCGGGAATGGGTGAAGACCGAGACCCGTCTCGGCAATCCCGCCCTGTCGGACCTGCTGGAACGCGAGCCCTCGGACGAACTCCGCGCCGTCCTGCGCTGGAGCGAGGAGTCGAACGCCGCAATCGAGGCCGAGGTCCGGGGCATCCCGCCGTTCCCTCATGTGCGCGAAACGCTCACGCGTGCGGATATTGATTCGGATATCATGGTCGTCTCCCACACGCCCGAGTCCGCCATCCGCCGCGAATGGACCGACCACGGGCTGCTCCCCTGCGCGATGTATCTCGCCGGGCAGGAGTGCGGCTCGAAGCTCCAGCATATCCGTTATGCCTCGGCCGGGAAATACCCGCCGGAACGCATCCTGGTGGTCGGCGATTCGCCCGGCGACGAGGATGCCGCGGAGGCGGCGGGAGTCAACTTCTTCCCGATCATCCCCCACTGCGAGGCCGACAGCTGGTTCGAGCTCGGCGACGAAGGGCTGGCGCGGTTCTATGCGGGCAGATTCGACGGAGAATACCAGGATCATCTGCTGGAGCGGTTCCACGCCGCGCTCCCCTCGGATCCGCCCTGGCGCACCCGGGAATCGTCCGGGGTTTGAGCTCAAGCCGGAGCCGTTATCGGCATCGGCCGTCCGGAAACGTCCGCCCCCTTATTTCGCCTTTGCACCGGAAGTGTGGCGCGGGTCCAGCGCGTCGCGCAGGGCATCGCCTGTCATGTTCAGCGCCAGGACCAGCACGAACATGAACCCGGTCGCGGCCGCGATCTCCCACCAGGCCCCGCGCCAGAAGAGCGACTGGCCGTTCGAGATCATCAGGCCCCAGCTCGGCTCGAACTTCACTCCGAGCCCGAGGTAGCTCACGATCACCTCCGTCATCACGGCCGAGGCGAACCGCATGGTGAAATACACGATCACCAGGTGCATCAGATTCGGCAGGATGTGCCGGACCATGATCGCGCGGTCGTTCACGCCCAACGCGCGCGCCGCCGTAACGTACGGCCGGGTCCGCAGCCGGAGCGTTTCCGCCCGGACCACGCGGCAGAGCGGGACCCATCCGGTGAGCCCGATCCCGAGGTACACGGCCATCATCCCCGGTTCGGTGTTGAGTCCGCGGCTGAACGCCTTGAACGCCGCTTCGAGCGGGGCGCTCAGGAACCCTTTCGACACCAGCAGGGCGAACGCGAGGATGAAGAGCAGCGACGGGATCGAGGCGAACGTGCTGTAAATCCACAGCACGGCCGCGTCCGCCTTGCCGCCGTAATACCCCCCGATCAGCCCCAGCGCCACGCCGAACATCGACGAGATCAGCGACGCCACGATGCCGACCTTCACCGCCGTGCGTGTGGCGAAGACCGCCCGCAGGAGCACGTCGCGCCCCAGATAGTCGGTCCCGAGGATGTGCCCGGGCATCGGCGCGTGATTCCTGAGTTCGGCGTTCTGAACCTGATAAACCGGCGTCGCGCCCGTCTTCTGGCAGTACGCCGCATAACCCTCCGCCACGAGGGCGAAGAGGAAGAAGAGCAGGCAGATCAAGACCGGGATGCGTGCGTAGCGGATCGCCCAGAGACGTGCCAGTGCGCCGGGCTCGTGTCCGATCTCCCGGATATGTTCGGTCGTTTCGGTCATGATTCGGCTCCCTCCTGCTTGTTTGAGTTCGCGGCCGCTTCAGCTTCCTGTTCGCGTTTTCTGCGCGCCAGCAGGACCTGCAGGAGCCCGATCTCGGCCGGGGTCATGCCGTCGATCCTGGACGCCTGCGCGAGCGTGGCGGGGCGGATGCGCGCGAGCTTGAGGCGGGCTTCGTTCTTGAGCCCCGGCAGCCGGGCGTAATCCAGATCGTCGGGGATGCGCCATTCCTCCAGCCCGTGCAGATGCCGGATGGAGTCCTCCTCCTGCCTCAGATAGCCCTCGTAATGCGACTGCACGGCGAGTTCGCGGACGGCGCGCCGGTCGGTACGGTCGGTCAAATCCAGCCCGATCAGGCCGGGATCGAACGGCAAATTGTTCAGATCCGGGTCGCCCTGCGTGGCGCGAAGGCGTTCCCAGACGGTCCCTCCGCCGGAGAGCATCGCCCCGCGCGCGGCCGCTTCGAGTTCGTTCAGGCGCGCTTCGTAACGCGTGAAAGCGGCGAAATCCTTCTCCGCCAGCAGTCCGAGTTCGTGCGCTTTCCGGCACAATCTGAGGTCGGCATTGTCCTGCCGCAGCCTCAGGCGGTATTCCGCGCGGCTGGTGAACATCCGGTACGGCTCCCTGATCTCCTTCGTGACCAGATCGTCGGCCATCACGCCCAGATACGCCTCGTCGCGCCCGAACGCCACGCCATCGAGTCCGGCGGCGAACCGCGCCGCGTTGAGCCCGGCGGCCAGTCCCTGCGCCGCGGCCTCCTCGTATCCGCTCGTGCCGTTGATCTGGCCTGCGTGATAGAGCCCCTTCCATGCCCGGACGGCGAATGTCCGTTCGAGCTGGGACGGCTCCACGAAATCGTATTCGATCGCATAGGCGAAGCGGAGGATACGGACGTGTTCGAGCCCGGGGATCGAGCGGAGCATGCCCTCCTGCACCTCGGGCGGCAGGCTGGTCGAGATGCCGTTCACATAATACTCGTCCGTGGCCTCGCCCTCGGGTTCCAGATAAATGAGGTGCCGTTCGTGGTCGGGAAACCGCACGACTTTGTCCTCGAACGACGGACAGTAGCGCGTTCCGATCCCCTCGATCAGGCCGTTGTACATCGGCGCTTTGTCGAGGTTCGCCCGGACCAGCTCGGCGGTCGCCTGCGTGGTCCAGGTCATCCGGCAGTTGAGGTGGTGTTCGCTCACCTGGGGCGTCACGTCCCCGATCCCGAAGTGCGAGAAATGCTCGTCGAGGTCGCGCTCGGATTCCTGCACGTCCATCCAGCTGAAATCCACCGAGCTCCCCAGTACGCGCGGGGGCGTCCCGGTCTTCAACCGCCCGATCTTCAGCCCGAGACGGTCCCGGATCGCTTCCGGCAGCAGGTCGGACGCCGGATCGCCGTTTCGCCCGCCGGAGAAATGCGTGAGCCCGTAGTGCAGCAGCCCGTGCAGAAACGTCCCGGTGGCCGTCACGACCGCCTTGCACCGGTAGGTGTTCCCGAGGCGCGTTACGACGCCGGTTACCGCGCCGCGGTCGACCGTGAAATCCACCGCCTCCTCCTGACGGATCGTGAGGTTCGGCGTCTGCTCCAGCACGTGCTTCATGGCGCGCTGGTAACAGGTCTTGTCGCACTGTGCACGGGGCGACCACACGGCCGGCCCCTTGGTCCGGTTCAGCATGCGGAACTGAATGGACGCCGCGTCGGCGACGCGTCCCATCACGCCCCCGAGCGCGTCGATCTCGCGCACGAGGTGTCCCTTGGCGATGCCGCCGATGCAGGGATTGCAGCTCATCTGCGCGATGTGGTCCAGGTTCATCGTCAGCATCAGCGTGGATGCGCCGAGACGCGCCGCGGCCGCGGCCGCTTCGCATGCCGCATGGCCTCCGCCGATGACGATGACGTCGAATGAGTTTTCCATAGTTCCGGGTTCCGTGACAGGTTTCTCTAACAATATACAGCGTATTCGCCGATTTTTCATCTTTTTCGTTCGATTTTTTCCGTTTTTTGTGCTATATTTACCCAACGGACGGCACATCCGCCGTCAGCTTTACCTGTTCACGGCTCAACAAGGCTCCGATATGAACCCGAATCCCGACAAGTCATCCCGGCCGGTCGCTTCCGGCAAGTCGAAAGCGTTCTTCCCGCCCGGAAGCACGGGCGCGACCACCATGCGTCTACGTGCCGAACTCCAGCACGAGGAGGCGAAACTCCGCATTTTCAAGATATTCATGGTGCTGTTCGTGCTCTGCGTGGGGGCGTTCCTCGTGTACAGCGGAATTTCATACTGCAGGGAATCGCAGGCGCAGGCGAAGAAACTCGCCTTAATAAATGATCTGATCGCCATCAAGGAAAAAGTGCTTGACGACAATTCCACGGCGTCTCCGTTCGTTCGCGCCCGGTTGCTCGTCGAACTGATCGATCTCCGCACTGAGGAGCTGATGCCGCTTCTTTCCCGCGGCGATCTTAAGGTCGCCGAACAGGCCAACCGCCGGAACGAGGAGGAAATCGCCAGGTTGGCAAAGGTGTCGCTGCCTGCCGCACCGGAACAGCCCGGCGAAGACTTCAT
>JAFYBD010000235.1 GCA_017540385.1 Lentisphaeria bacterium | reverse complement strand
AGACGGATATCTCCCGTGCGCGAGCGAAGCCGCGCACTATGAGGCACACGCCAGTGTGTTCCCATCTGCGCTTTGCTGCGCGAAAGCACTTGTTCCCGCACAGCAGACCCCTATGAGGCACACTCCAGCGTGCGCTCTCAGCTTCACCCGAGCACGGAGAATTAACGTTACGGGTGCGGCAATTCGCGGAAAATGGAGGGATTTTCCGCCTGAAAAAGGCCGCTTCCGGTTGCAAAAACGCGTGCCAGGAAGTATTGTAAAGTTGATAAATTCTGCAAAAACAACCTCTATCCCCCCAGACACCGGCCCCTGCCCCCGCATCCCCCGGCGTCCAAAAACGAAAGGTCCCATCATGCATTTCTTCAGGCGACATCCCGTCGGCACGGCGCTCTTCGCCGGATTCCTGCTCCTCGGAGCGACACAGTTCAACGCGCAGGCGGCGGCCGTAGAAGTAGCCGCCGGCAAAAAACCGCCCCTGAGCGGGCGCGTGGTCAGCAATTTGAACGCCGAGTGGAAATTCAAGCTCGGATCGGTCGAACACGGCGAGGCGGTCGACCTGGACGACAGCAAGTGGGAAACGACACATATCCCGCACTCGTTCAGCATGCCGTATTTCCTCTCCGACCGGTTCTACACCGGCGACGGCTGGTACCGGAAGACAATCCATATCTCTAACGCGGATTTCGTGATAAAGGACGGCGGGATCGCCGTGGAGGAAGACAAGAGCTACCGGTATTACCTTGACTTCAAGGGCGTCTTCCAGGTCGCGGACGTGTATGTGAACGGCAAGCTCGCCTGACACCACGAGGGCGGCTACACCGGGTTCGAGGTCGATTTCACCGACCAGATGGTGAACGGCGACAACCTGATCGCCGTGAAGGTGAACAACAACTGGAACCCGCGCATCGCGCCGCGTGCGGGCGAACACACGTTCTCCGGCGGCATCTACCGCGATGTCTCTCTGGTCGTGAAACGTGCCGTCCATGTGACGTGGTACGGCATGAGCATCACGACGCCGAAGCTGGAGGAGGGCGACACGTCCGTCCGCGTGGTCAGTGAGCTCCGCAACCAGTCCAATGAGGAACGTACGGTCGACGTCGAGACCTCCATCTACGACGCGTCCGGTGCGCTCGTCGCGAAGGCGTCCAAAAAGGGCGTCGTGATGACGCCGAACGCCGTCCGCGAGGTCGAGATCGTGACGCCGCAGGTGAAGGACGCGAAACGCTGGTCGCCCGAGACGCCGAACCTGTATCGTGCCCAGACCACCGTGGTCGACGCGAAGACCTCGCTCTTCTACGACCGCTTCTCCGACCAGTTCGGATTCCGTACGATCAAATGGACCGCCGACAAGGGATTCTTCCTGAACGGCGAGAACCGCTATTTCCACGGCGCGAACGTGCATCAGGACCGCGCGGGTTGGGGCGACGCCGTGACCCACGCCGGATTCGAACGCGACATCCGCTACATGAAAGAAGCCGGATTCGACATCATCCGCGGCAGCCACTATCCGCATCATCCCGTGTTCGCCGAACTCTGCGACCGCATCGGCATGATGTTCTGGTGCGAGAACTGCTTCTGGGGCACGACCGGCATGGGCGGCCCGAACATCTGGGGCGGCGCGAGCGCGTACCCCGTGGAGGAAGCCGACCAGATCCCGTTCGAGGAATCCGTGATCCATACGCTGCGCGACATGATCCGCATCAACCGCAACCGCCCGTCCATCGTGTGCTGGAGCCTCTGCAACGAAGTGTTCTTCTCCGACGGACGCGTGATGCCGAAAGTGCGCGACTTCCTGCAGCGTCTCACGAAGATCGCCCATGAGGCCGATCCGACGCGTCTGGCGGCGGTCGGCGGGGCCCAGCGCGGCCAGGTGGACCACTGCAGCGACATCGCGGGCTACAACGGCGACGGCGAATATATGCGCGAATACCAGAACCCCGGCATCCCGAACGTCGTCAGCGAATACGGCGCGGTCGGTTCGGCCATGGAAGTCCGCCCCGGCAAGTTCGACGCGGGCTACGAAGCCGTCAGCCACATCAACGGTAAAAAGGTGTACGACTGGCGCAGCGGCGAGATCATCTGGTGCGGCATCGACCACGGCAGCATGGGCGGCCGTTTCGGCTGGATGGGGACGATGGACTACTTCCGCCTGCCCAAACGCCGCTGGTACTACTACCGCGAGGTGTTCGGCGGCGTGAAGCACCCGGAATGGCCCGTCGAGGGCACCCCGGCGAAGGTCGTCCTGACCTCCGACAAGAATTCCATGTTCGCCGACGGCACCGACGACGTGCAGCTGATCGCCACGATCGTGGATGCACAGGGCAGAGAACTCAGCAACTGCCCGGACGTCACGTTCCGCGTGGTCTCCGGCCCCGGCGAATTCCCCACCGGACGCTCCATCACGTTCAATAAGGATTCCGACATCGCCATCCGCGACGGCAAGTGCTCCATCGACTTCCGTTCCTACTACAGCGGCACGACCGTGATCGAGGCGACTTCGCCCGGACTCGAATCCGGCCGCATCGAGATCGCGTCCAGGCGCGGCCCCGGCTTCCGGCCCGGACAGTCCGTGGTCATCGAAAGCCGCCCGTACGTCAAGTT
>JAFYBD010000234.1 GCA_017540385.1 Lentisphaeria bacterium | reverse complement strand
TGAGCCGATCCTCCTTCCCCTGCGGAGCAGCCACACGGTGCCGGCCATCAGCGTGGTGGCGGCGAGCACCTGGTTGCCCCAGGCGAAGTAGTTCCAGAGTTTGTTGAAGGATTTTTCGTCGGCGTTGGACCAGTAGAGCAGACCGGCCACAAGGAAGATCAGCGGCAGGCAGGTCAGGAAGCGCGGCAGGAAACTCTGCTGCGGGATATGGAGCATTTCAGAAAGGGCGAGGCGCGTGCTGCGGAGCGCGGTGTCGCCGCTCGTGACGGCGAGGATCACGACCGCCAGCACGGTGATCGTGCCCATCCAGGTGCCGAGGAAATGGGTCGTGATCTCGCAGAGGACCACGGGACCGCTCTTCGTCATGAACTCCGGCTTGAGGTTATAGATCGCGAGTCCGCCGACCGCCCAGATCATGGCGATGATGCCCTCGACGATCATCATGCCGTAGAAGTCGCTCTTCGCTTCGAGTTCCGTCTTCATCGTGCGGGCGATGATCGGCGACTGCGTGGCGTGGAACCCGGAGATGATGCCGCAGGCGATCGTCACGAAGAGAAGCGGGAAGACCGGATGCGTGTCGGGTTTCCACATCCCCGCCTTGAACGCCGCGCTTTCCTGCAGGAGCGCCGGGGATTTGATCCCGGCGACCACGAGCGCGACGAAGATGGCGAGGGTGCCGACGAGCAGCATCAGGCCGAAGAACGGATACACCTTGCCGATGATCTTGTCGACCGGGAACATCGTGGCGATGACGTAGTAGCAGAAAATGACGACGACCGACACCCAGAAGAAGTTCACCGGTTCGTAGGCCGCGGCGGAAACGGGGTCGGAAGGCGTGCAGAAATCCTGCACGGTCGTATTGATGAGGTTGGCCGGGATGTTGATGAAGACCGCGACCACGAGCAGCAGCAGGATCACCATGAACCACTCGAAGAAAATGTTGTACCCCAACCCGAGATTCTTCCGCACGATCTTCGGCAGGTTCGCGCCGTTGTCGCGGATGGACATCATGCCGGCGGCCATGTCATGCACCGCGCCCATGAGGACGCAGCCGAGCGGGATGATGATGAGGGCTACGGTGCCGAACTTGATGCCCAGGATCACGCCGATCACCGGGCCGATGCCGGCGATGTTCAGCAGCTGGATCAGCATGTTCTTCCGGCGGGGCAGGACCACGTAGTCCGTGCCGTCGGCATTCTTCTCCGCCGGGGTTTCGCGGTCGTCCGGGCCGAAGACCTTTTCCACCAGTTTGCCGTACAGGAAATAACCGATTACCAGGAATGCGATTCCGCCGAGAAAGAGTAACATGACTGTGCCTCGTCAGGGTTGATCCCGGGCCGCTGACGAATTCCGGCGCCGGGTGCAGAATATGCTGCAGGGGTGATTGTTGTAGACTTTTCCTATATTATAGCATGTTTTTTCCGTATTTCAAGCGTTTTCGCCGGAGATTTGACGGCAAAGCACGGCTCCGCGGCGGAAACCGCGTGCGTGAGGGAAACGAACGGAAAAACGGCGTCAGAGTCCTTCGGTCTCCGCGGCCTTGCGGACCAGGTACTCCTCGACGGTCAACCCGCCGTAGTCGGGCGCTTGGTCCGCCGCGAGCGGGGAATCCGGGTCGATCTCCGGGTAGCCGAGCAGCTCGCGCGCGTCCTTCTGGCCTCTTTCCGCGGCCGCCTGCAGCAGCTTCGCGGCCTGCGCGACGTCGGGATCGGTGCCGCGACCGTAGAGATACAGGATGCCGAGCTGATACTGCGCGTCGGGGTAATTGTTCGTGACGACCGGATACATGGAGAGCTGATGGAACGCCTCGGCGTCGTTGCGGGGAGCGCCGAGTCCGCGCGCATAGCAGATGCCGAGGTACACGTGGACGTCCTCGTTGCTCTTGTCGGAGGCGGCGAGGCTGAAGTAGAAATACGCCTTGCCGTACTTGTCGACCGCGTCCTGGACCTTTTCCGACCTGGCGGCCTCGTCGAACGCCTTCTGGCCGCGCTCGAAATACTCCTGCGCCTTCGTGCTGTTCTGCATGCTGGAGAATTCGTCCAGCCCCCGGAGCAGGAAAACCGGGATCATGAGAAACGACAAATAGAAGCACACCTTCGCATATTTCGGGGGCTTGTGGACGTGTTCGGGGATATGCTCGGGCTTCTGATGGGATTTCCACTTCGTATGAACGTAGCCGAGCTGGTGATGCGAGGGAGCGTTCGGGCCGAAAAGGAGCTCATTGTACGTGATCACGCACAGGCGGAGCGAGATCAGGACTCCGACGAGATCACCGATGAACGCGCCGATGCGGGACTCCCGGGCCTGCACGATCATGGACAGGATCCCCACCACGACCAGGATGATGGATATGATGCGGTAGAGCCATTTGGCCCCCGTGGTGCGGTAGTAGCGGAGCGTGACGCCGAAGGCGGGGAAAACCACGATCAGGGGCGAAAAGAGGATCGCCCTGTTCCGCATGGTCCGGATGAACGCCTCCGAAGCGCCGGGCATCCAGTTGGGGAAAACGAGGAAC
>JAFYBD010000233.1 GCA_017540385.1 Lentisphaeria bacterium | reverse complement strand
GGACCGAGTTCCTGCTCGGCAAGCAGTTCCCGTACCTGATCTTCTCCATGGTCAGCGCGTTCCTGCTGATCGTGATGGCCGTCACCATCTTCGACGTCCCGATCAAGGGCAGTTTCCTGACGCTCGTCGTCTCGCTGCTCATCTACTGCATCGTCTCCACGGGCTTCGGCCTGCTGGCGTCCTCCGTGACGCGCAGCCAGATCGCCGTCATCTTCCTCACCATGCTCGGCACGATGCTCCCGGCGGTCCAGCTCTGCGGCCTGACCAACCCGGTCGAAACGCAGCAGGGGCCCGCGCTCATCATCGGCAAGATCTACCCCACCACGCACATGCTCCTGATCAGCCGCGGCGTCTTCAACAAGGCGCTCGGATTCGCGGACCTGCACCATGAGTTCATGATCCTGGTCATCACGGTCCCGATCATTCTCGGCCTCGGCATCCTCTGCCTGAAAAAACAGGAGTCCTGACCATGATGCAAGTGATCAAAAACATCTTTTATCTCGGGAAGAAGGAAATCCTCAGCCTCTGCCGCGACTGGCTGCTCATGGCGCTGATCGTCTACTCCTTCACCGTCGCCATCGTCGTCGCATCCAACGCCTCGACCGACTTCGCCGACGCCGCTATCGCGGTCGTCGACGAGGACCAGTCCCAGCTCTCCCAGGCGCTTTCCGACGCGTTCATGCCGCCGCTCTTCCTCCCCGTCCAGCACATCCAGCGCGACGACATCGACCGCACGATGGACGAAGGCAGATATACGTTCGTCGTCGTCTTCCCCGTCGATCTCGAAAAAGACGTCATGGCCGGCATGAGCCCGGACATCCAGGTCAACGTCGACGCTACGCGCATGTCGCAGGCGTTTACCGGCGCGGGCTATGTCCAGCAGATCCTTGCCACCGAGACGCAGAAATTCGTGAGGGACAATTCCGGCGAATCTATGTCTCCCGCCGCAAGCATCGTCATCCGCAACCGGTACAACCCGAACCTCTACGGCTCGTGGTTCATGGCGCTGATGCAGCTGGCGAACAACATCGCCATGCTCGCCATCATCCTCACGGGCTCGGCGCTCATCTCGGAACGCGAAAAAGGCACGCTGGAGCATCTGCTCGTGATGCCCGTCACGCCGTTCCAGATCATGGCGTCGAAGATATGGTCGATGATGGCCGTCGTCATGGTCGCCGCCCTCGCGGGCCTCTTCCTGATCGTCAGGCTCCACCTCCAAATCCCCCTCGCGGGCTCCTACGCGCTCTTTGCCGCCGGAATGGCGCTCTATCTCTTCGCGCTTACTTCCCTCGGCATCTTCCTCGCGTGCATGTCCCAGAACATGCCCCAGCTCGGCCTCCTGATCATCCTGGTCCTGATGCCGCTGGAGATGCTCTCCGGCAGCTCCACGCCGCAGGAAAGCATGCCCGTCTGGGTGCAGAGGGTCATGCAGTTCGCCCCGACGACCCACTTCGTCGACATCACCCAGGGCATCCTGTTCCGCGGCGCGGGACTCGAGGCCATGTGGAAACCGTTCCTGAAGCTCGGCCTCATCGGCGCGGCGCTTTTCGCCCTGTCCCTGAGCCGCTTCCGCAAGTCGGTCGCATAAGGCGGCATCCGCCCCTCGTTTATGCGGGGCGAACCAGATAAAAAAAAGCGGCCGGTCCGGATTCTTCCGGGCCGGCTGCGCTGTTTTCGAGGGGGGAAATCAAATTGGCGGAGAGAGGGGGATTCGAACCCCCGAACGGGGAAATCCCGTTAACGGTTTTCGAGACCGCCGCCTTCGACCGCTCAGCCATCTCTCCTGAAAAGTGTGAAAAAAGAGTAAACTTAATATACAGCGCAATCGCGAAAATGCAAGCGCGAATCGCGCTTTTTTATTGTGCGCCCCGCGCGAGCGTCGTCGCCCCGAACCGGGCAGGGGGACCGAACCAGCCTCTTCCATACTCCCCGTTTCAATTCCGGTCATTCTTTCGCAGGACGCCGATTTGCTTTTCGGAAACGCGGATCATTTGCCGCGCGCCGCGAATGGAGTTTCGCGCCGTACCGGCCGCAGGCGAACGTTTTATCCGAGTTGATCCGCGAAACGACCCGGCGAAAACGTTTTTTGAGCAGCTCTCACCTCAACCTCCGTGAGAGGGTTAATATGTTTAATTTCTATACAATATAGGATTTAATCATTTTTTTTGAAAATAATTGTTTGTCATGAATATCGCTTGTATCCAGTTGGTTATACCGTATAAACCCGGGAATTTGCTAGAAAAAACCGCTTTTTTCCACGCATTGCGCCTTGACTTCTGGAAAGAGCATGATAAATTATTGATTGATTTTGATACTCAAAACAAATTGATAGAGGAGATTACACGCTCAAAATCCAACGGCGGCAGCTGCGCAACTGTCGCTCAACTCAATCATTTCGAAACACTTATCAAAATCCTGAACAAAAGTCAGAAGCACGGGGGACGCTGGTTCCGCCCCGTAACGTGTTTTCTGCGGAACCTGAGGTCAGATGAACTGGAATACGACACGCGAGCTCGAATCGCATGGGATGCCGCATCGTTACGGCAGGGGGGCGCTTGTGCCCGGCTTTGCCGTGCCTTTGCTATGTCCCACCTCGAATCGTGCCATGTTCGACCTCAAATCTTTTTCTTTTACACGGGCTTGTCCAAGCTCAAAACCCTTATCGTCCGCCATGCGTCAGACTGCAGGCGGATCGTCTCCGTTTCCCAAGCCCGAACCGCCCCTCGGTACAACCTCATTCCGATCGCCGGCGGCTGTCGTCCTACCTCAATTTGAACTTAGTACACATCTTCAATAAATCATCAACTCTCACCAAGGAGAAACAACATGGCAATTATTGCACCGACTTATGAAGTCAGTACGACCGAGCTCACGAATCAGAGCGTAATCGTTACGGCTACGTTCGATCCGAGCGCGACTGATGTGACCAACAGCTGGAGCTATCAGGCTGCGTCCTCCACCGAACCCACCGAGTGGACCGTTTACGAAGGCCCCATCACGGTCGACGTGAACGGCACGGTCTACCTGATGACCCGCAAGAACGACCTAAGCGAGATCGTGACCGCCGAGTGCGTGATCTCCAACATCGACAAGGTCAAACCTGAAATCACCGTTTCCGCCGATATCACCGATCTCACGAACAAGGACGTGGTCGTGAGCGCCACGTTCACCGACAACTCCGATCAGATCGTCGAGAAGCTGTACAGCATCGACGACGGCACCACCTGGGTCGCCTACGACGCCCAGGCCGGCGTGAAGTTCGAAGCGAACGGCACCGTGCTGTTCAAGGCCACCGACAAGGCCGGCAACGAATCCGACGTCGCGTCCTTCACGGTCGACTACATCGACAAGGTTCCGCCGACCGCTCCGGTCATCGCCCCCAGCGAGACCAAGCAGACCAACCAGGATGTCACCCTGACCGCCACGTTCAGCGACGATTCCGTCCTGAAGCAGTACAGCGTCGACGGCGGCACCACCTGGGTCCCCTATTCCGATCCCGTCGTCGTGGACAAGAACGGCTCTGTGAATTTCCTGGCCACCGACGCGGCCGGAAACGAAATCGGGACCGCCTATGACGTCACCAATATTGACAAGGTCGCCCCGGTCGTCACCCCGGCTGCCGCTCCGGCCACCCTCACGAACACCGACGTCGTCGTGACCGTCACCGTCACCGATGACGCTTCCGAGGTCGTTTTGACCGAATACAAGCTCACCAATGGCGAATGGACCGTTTATCCCGCGGACGGCGTGAAGTTCGAAGCGAACGGCACCGTGCTGTTCCGCGCCACCGACGCGGCAGGAAACACCTCCGACGCGGTCGAATTCAAGGTCGAAAACATCGACAAGGTCGCCCCGGATGCTCCGACCGCCCAGGCCAGCACCACCGATCCGACCAACCAGCCCGTGACCGTCACCGCCACGTTCAGCGCCGACTCCGTGCAGAAGCTGTTCAGCAAGGACGAAGGCGAGTGGCTGGCCTACGACGCCCAGACCGGCGTCGTCTTCGACGATAACGGCAAAGTGTCCTTCAAGGGCATCGACGCCGCCGGAAACGCCTCCCAGGTCGTCGACATCACCGTCAGCAACATTGACCTGGTCGCCCCCGAAGCTCCGACCGCTGATGCCGACATCAAGACGCCGACGAACACCAACGTCAAAGTCACCGCCACGTTCAGCGCCGACTCCGCCGTGAAGGAGTACAGCGTCGACGGCGGCACCACCTGGGTCGCCTACGACGCTCAGACCGGCGTGGTCATGAGGGCGAACGGCGACGTTTCCTTCCGCGGCATCGACGCGGCCGGCAACGTTTCCCCGGTCACCGACTATAAAGTCGAAAACATCGACAAGGTCGCTCCGACCATCACCGTCTCGGCCGACATCACCACTCCGACCAACGGCACGGTCGTCCTGACCCCGACTTTCTCTGACAATGAGGAAGTGGTCGTGAAGAAGTTCAGCCTCGACGCCTCGGCCTGGCAGGATTACACCGCCCCCATCGAAATGAACCAGAACGGCACGGTGTACTTCCTCTGCTCCGACACCGCCGGGAACCTCTCCCAGGTCGTCTCCTACGAAGTCACCAATATCGACAAGATCGCGCCGGTCGTCACTCCGGCCGCCGACATCACCACGATCACGAACAAGGACGTCACGGTCACTGTCACGGTCACCGACGACGTCAACAAGATCGTCTCCACGCAGTTCAGCATCGACGGCGGCGAGACCTGGGCCGACTACAACGCCCAGACCGGCGTGAAGTTCGAGCAGAACGGCGCTGTGCTCTTCAAGGCCACCGACGAGGCCGGCAACACCTCCATCCCGGTTGAATACAAAGTCGAAAACATCGACAAGGTCGCTCCGGAAGCTCCGACCGCCGAGGCCAGCACCACCGATCCGACCAACCAGCCCGTGACCGTCACGGCCCAGTTCTCCCAGGATTCCGTCGTGCAGGAATACAGCATCGACGGCGGCACGGTCTGGAGCGCCTACGACGCCCAGACCGGCGTGATCCTGCAGGACAACGGCGCCGTCGGATTCCGCGGCACCGATGAAGCCGGTAACATTTCCGACGTCACCACCATCACGGTCACGAACATCGACCTGGTTCCGCCTACGGCTCCCGTCGCCACGGCCAGCACCACCGATCCGACCAACCAGCCCGTGACCGTCACGGCCGTCTTCAGCGACGACTCCGTCGTGCAGGAATACAGCATCGACGGCGGCCTGGTCTGGGCCGGCTACGATGCCGAAGCGGGCGTGGTCCTGCAGGACAACGGCACCGTTTCCTTCCGCGGCACCGACGC
This sequence comes from Lentisphaeria bacterium, assembly GCA_017540385.1. GTDB lineage: Bacteria > Verrucomicrobiota > Lentisphaeria > Victivallales > UBA1829 > UBA1732. Next base: position 2,481 of record JAFYBD010000233.1, on the reverse strand, counting down.
CGCCGGCAACGTCTCGCAGGTCACCAGCCTCGAGGTCACCAACATCGACCTGGTCGCCCCGGATGCTCCGACCGATCTCACGCCCAGCACCGCCGCTCCCACCAAGTTCGACGTGACCGTCACGGCCAAGTTCAGCGACGACTCCGTCCTGAAGCAGTACAGCTTCGACGAGGGTGAGGAAAAGAGCTGGATCGAGTATCCCGACAACGGCGTCATCGTGAAGGACAACAACACGACCGTCTTCTTCCGCGGCATCGACGCGGCCGGCAACGCCTCCGAGCTCTCCTCCTACAAGGTCACGAACATCGACAAGGCCGCCCCGACCATCACCGTCACCGCCAGCACCACCGATCCGACCAACCAGAGCGTCACCGTGACCGCCGTGTTCGAAGACGACAACGGCGTGGTCTCGAAGGAGTACAGCTTCGACGGCGGCCTGACCTGGTTCGACTACACCGATCCGATCGTAGTCGATGGCAACATCACGATCTCCTTCCTCGGCCAGGACGGCGTCGGCAACTTCACGATCACGGCGTACACCGTCGACAACATCGACAAGATCCCGCCGGTGGCTCCTGTCGCCTCCGCCGACTACACCACCCCGACGAACACCGACGTCGTGGTCACGGCCGTCTTCAGCGACGACTCCGTCGTGCAGGAATACAGCATTGACGGCGGCACGGTCTGGAGCGCCTACGACGCCGAGACGGGCGTTGTGTTCGAAGAGAACGGCACCGTGCTCTTCCGCGGCATCGATGCCGCCACGAACGTCTCCGACGTCACCAGCTACACCGTCGACGTGATCGACAAGGTCGCTCCGGAAGCTCCGGTCGTCACCCTGACGCCCGCCCCCGGCAAGTACACCAACCTCGACGTGACCGTCACCGCCACGTTCAGCGAAGACACCGTCACGAAGCAGTACACGGTCGACGGCGGCGAGACCTGGCTTGTGTTTGCCGATGAAGGCGTGGCCATCTCCGAGAACGTCACCGTCTCCGTCCGCGGCATCGACGCCGCCGGTAACGCTTCCGAACTCGTCACCAACGTGATCGACTACATCGACAAGATCGTCCCGACCCTGACCATCAGCGCCGACATCACCGTTCCCACGACCGAAATCGTGTCGGTCTCGGCGACCGTCACGGACAACACCGACTACTACAGGGACATTGTGGAGCAGGTCCCGGTCATCGATGAGACGACCGGTGAACAGGCCGTGGACGGCGATGGCAAACCGATCTTCGAGGATAAGGTCACGGGCCAGGAGCTCGTCACCAACACCGTGATCATGTACTCCCGCGACGGGAAGAGCTGGCTGACCTACAAGGGCAACCCGATCAAGTTCACCCGCAACGGCCAGATCTACTTCTATGCGGAAGACGAAGCCGGCAACCGGACCGAGACCGTCACCTACGACGTCTGGAACATCGACAAGATCGTCCCGACCCTGACGCTCAGCGCCGACATCACCACCCCGACGAACGGGATTGTGCAGGTCTCCGCGGAAGCTTCGGACAACTTCGACATCTACGATACCGAAACCTTCACGAACCTCACCATCGAGTATTCGCGCGACAAGAAGACCTGGCTGACCTACAAGGACAACCCGATCAAATTCACGCGCAACGGCGAGATCCACTTCCGCGCCACCGACGCCGCCGGCAACCAGGTCTCCCAGACCTACGTCGTCGACAACATCGACAAGGTTCCGCCGGCAGCTCCGACCGCGGCCGCGGACATCACCGAGCCGACCAACCAGGATGTCACCGTCACCGCCACGTTCAGCGCCGACACCGTTTCCGGCGAATACAGCCTGGACGGCGGCGAGACCTGGGAAGTCTACGACGCCGAGACCGGCGTTGTCATGGAAGACAACGGCACCGTTGAGTTCCGCGGCTACGACGCCGCCGGCAACGTCTCCAAGGCCACCAGCTTAACGGTTTCCAACATCGACAAGATTCCGCCGGAGGCTCCCGCAGCCGAGGCCAGCACCGTCGATCCGACCAACCAGCCCGTGACCGTCATGGCCGTCTTCAGCGAAGACACCGTTTCCGGCGAATACAGCCTGGACGGCGAAGAGTGGATCGCCTACGACGCCGAAAAGGGCGTTGTGTTCGAGGATAACGGCTCCGTGTTCTTCCGCGGCTACGACGCCGTCGGCAACGTCTCCGACGCCACCGAATACGTCGTCGAAAACATCGACCTGATCCCGCCGGAGGCCCCGACCGCTTCCGCGGACATCACCGACCCGACCAACCAGGACGTCACCGTCACGCCCGTCTTCAGCGAAGACACCGTCTCCGGCGAATTCAGCCTGGACGGCGGCGAGACCTGGGAAGTCTACGACGCCGAGACCGGCGTGGTCATGGAAGACAACGGCACCGTTGAGTTCCGCGGCTACGACGCCGCCGGCAACGTCTCCAAGGCCACCAGCTTAACGGTTTCCAACATCGACAAGATTCCGCCGGAGGCTCCCGCAGC
>JAFYBD010000232.1 GCA_017540385.1 Lentisphaeria bacterium | reverse complement strand
TCCGGGGTAGCCGGAACCGAGGGTGACGCCGCAGGCTTTCGCGGCGTATGCGACGGCTCCGTCGCCGCTTAAGATCATTGTTTTGTCAGCCATGGTACACTCTGGATGCAGGCCGCGCCAGCCGTCCGGGCGGGATGGTCCGGGCATGCCGTGCGGCGTTGTTGATATTGGGCTCCCGGAGAGGGGGAGCGTTCAATGGGAGAAAAATGTTCAGGGTATCTCTAAAAATTCGATCGGATGGATTTTCAGCGTATGGGCAAAAAGACCAATGCAGGAAGATTTGAGCGTGGCCGCCGGAAGCTAACCACCGAAAATCTTACCAGTTGGACTTTGTCCAGACGCGAAAAGCCGCCGAAAACAAATTTTGAGAGGTGCCCTTTACTAAATATAACCCGCCGAGAAATCTTTTTCAATAGTGGAACAGAAAAAAGATTGCGCGCGCAGGGGGTTTTTTCGGAATGAGACGGACGGAACGGGCCTTCAGGGTATCTCCGAAAAGTCGATCGGATGGATTTTCAGCGCATGGCCCCAAAGGACAATGCAGAAAGATTTGAGCGTGGCTGTAGGAGAGTAACCACCGAAAATCTTGCTAGCTGGACTTGGTCCAGATGCGAAAAGCCGCCGAATACCGATTTTCAGAGGCGCCCTTCAGTTCATCCGCAAGACATAATGAAGCGTTTCGGTAAGACGCTCCACGGGCAGGCCGATCACGTTCGTGAACGAACCCTCGATGGTCTCGATCAGGTCCTCGCCGTACTCCTGGATCGCATACGCGCCGGCCTTGTCCATCACGTCCACAGCCTCGATGTAGCGTTCGATCATGTCGTCCGTGAGGACGCGGAACGTGACGTGGGTGATTTCCTCGAACCGCACGAGCACTTCATTCGCGATGCAGCGGACGCACACGCCGGTGGCCACGTCATGGGTCCGGCCGGAGAGCGAGGCGAGGATGTATTTCGCGTCCTCAATGTCTTTCGGCTTGCCGATCACCCGATCCTCGAGCCGGATCACGGTGTCCGCGCCGATCACGATGGCGTCGGGGTAGAACCCGGCGATCTCGGAGGCTTTCAGCAGGGAGTTCTCCAGCGGATCGTCGCCCTCCTTCACATGGGGGATCATGATCTGGACCGAGACGAATCCGGCCTTCTGGAGCAGGGACGACCTGCGGGGCGAACCGGAGGCCAGGATGAGCTGACGCTGGATGACGGGTGCGGATTCTTCGGGATAATCGTCGCTCATTGGAGCCCCTCCTCTTCGCGGCGGAACGAAGCGGCAATCTCTGCGGGATCGGTCGTGGCCGTGCCGGCCTTGCCGACCACGATCCCGGCGGCCTGGTTGGAAATCAAGGCGGCTTCGCGGTCGGTGGCTCCGGCCGCATGGAACAGCGTGAAGGCGGAGATGACCGTGTCGCCCGCGCCGGAGACGTCGAAGACTTCGCGCGCGATGGTCGGGATCACGAATCCGCGCGGTTCCTTGTCGGAATACAGCGCCATGCCCTGATGGCCGAGCGTGATGAGCAGGATCTCGGGGGACCATTCGCGGCGGATCTTCGCGGCGACCTCCTGGAGGGCCGCGTCGCGCGACGGATCGTCCACCGGGTCGGTGCAGTAGATGCCGGCCAGGGCGAACGCTTCGGCGCGGTTCGGAGTCATGAGGGAAATGCCCTTCGTCTGGACCGGATTGCCGGGATGAGGGTCGAGCGAGGTGAAAATGCCTTCGGCGCGCGCAGTCTTCACCAGGGCGTCGAGCATCTCCTGGCCGATGAGGCCCTTGGCGTAGTCCTCGATCACGAGCGCGTCGAGCTCGTGGGTGCGGATCTTGGCCGTGACGGTCTCGATCAGGCGGTCGCGGATGTCGGTCTCGATGGGCGCGGTCTCCTCGAAGTCCATGCGCACGATCTGCTGATTCCCTGCGAGCACGCGCTGTTTTTCGATGGTCACGCGGCCGGGGACGCCGACGATGCCGTTGGTGTTGATCCGGGCTCCGGCGAGCAGTGCGCGGAGCTTTTCCCCGGGCGCGTCCACGCCGACGATGCCGAACGCGTACACCTTCGCGTCGGGCGAGAGCGCCTTCAGGTTCCGCATCACGTTCGCGGCTCCGCCGAGGCGGATGCTCTTGCTGCGGACGCGGAGCACGGGCACCGGGGCCTCCTGGGAGAGACGATGGGCAGTGCCGGAGATGTAGGTATCGAGCATCAGGTCGCCGATGACGGCGATCCGGAGAGGTTTCGTGGCGGCGGTCAGCGCGGCGAAACGCGCGGAGGAAATGGCAGGAGACATGGAAATGACCTCAATGTGAGTTCAGGATTTGAGTTTCGAGTTTGGCGGCGTACGGCGCGGTGTCGAGCGTGGCCTGCCGGATGTGGAAATTGTCGGTCTTCTTCTCGCGCCAGGTCATCACGATGAGCTCGTAGCGGGAGAGCGCGTTGCGGAGTGCGCCGACCTGATCGGGCGTCATGTCGTTGCCGTGTTCGCGGACATGCAGGGCGAACTGGTTCATCACGCCCTCGACGAGGGCGATCTCGCCGTTCTGGGCGAAATCCTTGCCGCGGGTGGAACGGATGAGCTTGCGGATGCGGTCGACCTGCTCGTACATCTCGTCCTTCTCCATCTCCGCGATCAGCACGCGCTGGTGCCGGAGCTGGAACGGGAAGACGATGGTGATGTAGAGTTGGAAGACGATGAGAACGACGAAGAAGAGGATGGCCGCGCCGGTCACGACGTCGCGCTTGCGTTTCGTGGAGTAATACTGCTTGATATGGATGCTGCTCATGGGGATCGGCCGGTTAGTTTGATTTGGTCCAGGGGAGGTCCCATTCGCCGAGCTCGTGCAGTGCGTAGAGCGCCACGGATGCACCGGCGTATTCGCCGAGCTTGGAGCCGAGCTTGCCGGGGACGATGGAGCATGCGGAGAGCGGCTGCTTCCACGCGTATTTCCTCACGCGTTCGAGCAGGGGCTTCATGAAGAGGTCGCCGCACTGGATGGCGATGGTGCCGAGGGCGATGATGCCCGGGTTGAAGATGTTGTGAAGCATGCCGATGGCCTGGGCGTGGCGCTCCATGACCTCGTCCCAGACGGCGCATGCGTAGGGGTCGTTCTCCCCGACTGCGTCGGACAGGGTCTTCATGTCGATGTTCTCGACGCTGCCGGCGATGCGGACGATGGCGCTGTTCGGGAAGTCCGCGAGCTCGCGCTGGAGCCGCTGCGCCACGGCACGACCGCCGGAGAACGCCTCCCAGCAGCCGCGGAGTCCGCAGTTGCAGAGCGGGCCGTTCACGTCCAGGATCATGTGCCCGACCTCGCCGCCGTCGCAGGTCACGCCGCGCATGAGGCGGCCGTTCGAGATCACGCCCGCGCCGATGCCGGTGCTGATGGAGATGTAGAGCATGTCCTCGGCCCCGACGCCGGAACCGAAGAACCATTCGGCGAGGCCGGACGCGTTCGAATCGTTGTCGAAGAACGCCCGGGAGCCGAAGGCGTCGGCGAGGTAGTCGCGGATCGGGACGTGCTTCCACTTCTTGAGGTTGGACGGAGCCATCACGATGCCCTTCTTGAAGTCCAGCGGGGACGGCGTGCAGACGCCCACCGCCTTCAGGTCTTCCCGGTTCAGTCCGGCGTCCGCCAGCAGCGATTTTCCGGCGGAGACCATGGCAGGGAGCACGTCGTCCGGTTCGCGTTCCTTGTTCGGCACGCGGATGGACGACACGAGGGTGCCGTCGCTGAGGACGAGGGAGACGGCGACTTTGGTGCCGCCGACGTCGAAACCGAGAATCGGGAAAGGCTTGGCCATGATTTCTGGGACTCCTTCGGAAAAATTGACGAAAAATCAGAAAAACAGATACAATATACATTGAAAAATCGGTCTTGGCAAAGTATTTTTATAGAGTTTTCCACATTTTTTCCCAAAAAGAGGCCCTTTCCATGCTTTTGACTCCATTTTTCTCCTTTTCCCCGATCCTCGCCACCAACGGCATGCTTTACGCGTTCAAGAACAGCGACGGCCTCGGACAGGCCATCTGCGTCATCCTTTTCTTCTTCTCCGTCGTCATCTGGTACATCATGATCGAGAAGGGCTTCGCGCTCGGAAACGCCATGAAGAACAGCCAGGCGTTCCTGAGGGCGTTCCGCGAGAAGAAAAACCCGCTCGGACTGAAGGAAAAGGCAGAGGAGACGCAGGCCCCCGCGGCCGCCGTCTACCTCGCAGCCTGCGAACGCATCGACTCCTTCCACCTCGAAATGCCCGGCGGAGGACGCCGCGCCATGAGCGACGACGAGCTCGAAGTGATGAAGTCCGCGATGAACCTGGCCGTGGAGGACCAGCTCGTGGTGCTGGAGAAACGCACCATGGTGCTCGCCACGTCCGTCAGCGGATGCCCGTTCCTCGGCCTCTTCGGCACGGTGTGGGGCATCACGGTCGCGTTCACCCAGCTCGCCCAGGCCGGCCGCGCCGACGTTCAGACGCTCGCCCCCGGCGTGTCCGGCGCTCTGCTCACCACGGTCATCGCGCTCTTCGTGGCCCTGCCCTCCATGATCGGGTACAACATCATCACGGCGAAGATCAAAAACTTCACCGTGCACCTCGACAACTTCGTCGACGAAGTGTACGCTAAGTTCAAAATCGAACAGCTCGACTCCTACCGCGCATCCGCGGCTGCCGGGCAGGAGTGACGGAGCGGTCCCATGTCCTCCCGCAGAAGATTTCCAATCACAGCGTACGACCAGATCAACCTCACGAATCTGATCGACACGCTCTTTTTCCTGCTCATCATCTTCATGATCACGGCGCCGCTGCTGGAATACTCCGTGGACGTCACTCCGCCGGAGATGAACGCCGACCCCATCAAGCCCGACACGGACTCCAAGATCATCAACGTGAAGGCCGACGGCTCCATCGTGTTCGACCGCAGGGTCGTGAGCGAAACCGAGCTTCAGGCCGCGCTGTCCCGCATTGAGCAGGAGAGCGGCCGCGACACCGCCATCTACCTGCGCGGCGACAAGGACCTCCGCTACGGCGCGGTCATGAACGTGATGAGGCTGGTCCGGGGTGCCGGATTCCGAAACGTGAACCTCGTGATGCAGGAGGAGACCAAACCATGAGCGGGCTCCCCGGCGATCCCTATTTCAACGGCAGACGTTCGCGGGTCATCCTCGTGACCGTGTTCTTCCTGCACGCGGCGATCATCGCCGTGCCGCTCATTTACGCCTCCCTCACCGAGTATTTCGACCCGCCGGTCATTGTGATGAAGGTCGGCATGGCCGATCTGCCGCCCGGCGACGCACCCGACGCGAGCGAAGTCACGCAGGACGAGCCCCGGCAGCAGGTCGACGAACCCGATCCCACCCCGGTCGACAGCATCCCCGATCCCAGCAAGGTCGATCCGCTGCCGGACCTGCCTCCCGTCGTGAAGCAGCCGGACCCCACCCCGGTGGTCACGCCGCCGAAGACGGACCCGCCCAAGACCGAGCCCAAGAAGGACCCGCCGAAGACGGAGCCGAAGAAAGATCCCCCGAAGAAAGACCCGCCCAAAACCGAGCCCAAGAAGGACCCGCCGAAGACCTCCACCCTCCTCAGACCGGAGGACATCAAAAAGACGCCGAACACCAAGACGCAGGCGCAGATCGACGCGGAACGCAAGGCGCGCGAGGCTGCCGAGGCCAAAGCGAAAGCCGACGCGAAGGCGCGTCAGGACCTCATCGCCAGCATCCGCAACGCCGCCACGCAGGGTACCGCCGGCACGCCGAATCCCGGCCGCGAGGGAATCCTCGCCACCAAGGAAATGCGCGACTACTACGACCAGCTGAACGCCTTCATCCGGCCGCAGTGGAACGCCGTTTCGCCGTCCAGCGTCGAGCTCGGCGGCAAGGTCTCCACCTGGCCCGTCGTCGACCTCACGATCGCGAAGAACGGCACGGTGAGCAAGGCGGTCATCGTCAGCAAGTCCGGCAACAAGGCCGTCGACGACGCCGTCGACGCGCTCCTCGCGAGATTGAAAGTCGTCCCGGCACCGCCTCAGGCAGGCGTCATCCGCGTGACGCTCGACATCCGCTGACGCGAGCACGAATCTCCCTCAAAAAACGAACGCCTCCGACCGGCAATGACCGGCGGAGGCTTTTTGATGAAGTCGGGGGAGCGTGAAGGACAATGATCTCAGGAACGGCCCTGCGTAATCTCGAGTTCGACCGACTCCGAGGCGACCGGAGCGTCCGGCTTGCGGATTCTGAGCGTGACGGAGCCCAGGAGCGGGAAGCGTTCCAGAAGTCGCTCCGCGCAGGCGTACGCGAGCCGTTCCAGCAGCTGAAACCGTGTCCCGGCGGCATATTCGAGCACGGTGCGTTCGACCGCGGTGTAATCCACGGCGTCGTTCAGGTCATCGGTGGCGCCTGCACGGGAGAAATCGCCGGAGAGGATCAGGTCGAAATAGAGACGCTGCGGAGAGACGCGTTCCGTGGGGAGCGTGCCGATGACGCAGTCGACGGGCAGCCCCCGGAGGATGATCTTATCCATAGGGAGAGAAAAACGCGGGAAGAATCACTTCCCGGCGGGGACGGCCGCGGGAGCCTGCCTGGTGCCGGTCATGTCCTCGTAGGCCTTCCTGGCGCTTTCCTCGCGCTGCTTGATCTCGCGGGAGCGGGCTTCTTCCTTCTCCTTGTTCTCAAGCGCTTCGCGGGCGCGGTCTTCGGCGGTCTCGTCCATGAGCTGCTTTTCGCGTTCGAGGGAGAGACGGTCGACCGGGCTTTCACCGCGGATGAGGCGCGCCACGCCAATGGCGAGCATCACGGCGGGGAGATCGCTTTCGCGGATGGAGGTGATGCCGACGGACAGCGGATCGTACTGCTTGCCGTCCTTGTCGTACAAGACCACGCGGACGTTCTTCCCTTCGCCTTCCCTGACGACGGAAAGGAGGGCCATGTAGTCGCCCTTGACCCGCTTGAGCACATCCTGGATCTCGTCCTTGGTGAGGGCCGTGCCGTATTTGTGCTTCGAGCGGAATTCCTTCATCGTATCGTCGACTACGGAGGAATCGCAGAGGGCGATCTGGGAATGGGTCGCGAGTTCGGACTTCAGGTATTCGATGAGCAGGGAGGCGGTACGGTTGTCCTGCTGGTCGGTGTAAACGGGACGGGTGAGGTCGTCGAAGACGAACACGGTGTGGGGTTTGCCGGCGAACGCCGAGACGGAGATGAGCATGGCGGCGGCAATGACGGCGATATGTTTGAACATGATGAAATCCTTTCGGTCGGGGTCTGGATTTGTATCGTTTTGCTACCAAAACGTTTGGAAACCACAATTATTATAATCTACCACGCGAAACGGAAGTTTCAAGCGTCCGGCGAGTTTTTTTCGTTCTTTTTTGGTCTTTCTTGCGCCTTTTTCGGTTTTCCGGTTGGAAAAGCGTGCGGCGCGTGCTATAGTTTTATTCCGATATTTTATTCTGACAAACAACTTTTTCCCCAACCAGCGCACCCTCCACAAGGATCACGCCATGTACAAACCCCGCTCAGCCTTCGCCACCGAAGTCCGGACCGCCATGAGGGGCGGCGACGGCTCGGTCAAGATCGAACACATCTGGAAAAAGGGAGAGGAAATGGGCTCCCCGACCAGGATGTATTCGCGCCTGATACTCCAGCCCGGATGCTCCATCGGCTGGCACGTCCACGAGAACGAGGAGGAAATCTTCTACATCGTGGCCGGACAGGCCCGGATCGACGACAACGGCACCGAGGTCGTGGCGTCCGCGGGCGACTCCATCATCACGAGGTCCGGCGAGGGGCACTCCGTGGCCTGCGAAGGGACCGATCCTCTCGAAATCCTGGCCACCATCATCCTGTATGGAAACGACTGATCGAAACACCGTGACAAACGTCGCGATCATCGGCTTCGGCCTCCTCGGCGCTTCCTTCGGGCTCGCCTTGAACGGCATGCCCGGCATCCGCCGCCTCTGCTGCACGCGGAACCCGGCCGCCCGCGAATGGGCCATCGCCGAGCATGCCGCGGATTTCGCGTCGGACGACCCGGCGGAAGTCATCCCCCAGGCCGACGTGACGTTCCTCTCCCTCCCGCTCCCGGTCATCGTCCGTTACCTCACCGACTACGCAGCGCTCTGGCGGCCCGGCACGATCGTGACCGACATGGGCAGCGTGAAGGGCGCGATCCTGAACGCGGCCGAACGCACCGTCGTCCCGCGCGGGGTGGTGTTCGTGGGCGGACACCCGATGGCCGGCACGGAATACTCCGGACACGTTCACGCGTTCCCGACCATGTTCCGGGGCGCGGACGTCTTCCTGTGCCCGGGCTCGAACGCCACAGACGCCGACGCGGAGACCGTGGCGCGGTTCTGGCGCTATGCTGGCACGAACGTGATCCGCATCCTGCCGGACGAGCACGACGACCTCGTCGCGCACACCAGCCACGTGCAGCACATCGTGGCCTCCGCGCTCGCGCTCACCATCCTCGGCAGCGAGGACCCGCGCGAGAAAATGCTCCGCGACGCGGGCTGCGCCGGGGGATTCCGCGACACCAGCCGCATCGCCTCCAGCAATCCGGTCATGTGGCGCGAGATCATCGAGTTCAACACGCCCGCGATCCTCACCGCGCTCGACAACTTCCAGAAGAAGCTCGACGTGCTGCGGGAGGAGATCGCCTCCGGCGACTACGACGCGTTCCAGCGCGAATTCGCGCACGGCAAGGAACTGCGCGACGCGTGGCTCGTCAAGCACATGCGGAACAAGTAGGCCGCAAGCACGATTCTCCCTGAAAACAAGTTCCGCCGGAACCGGAAGCATCTCCCGGGACCGGCGGATTTCTTTTTCGCTCGGATGAGCTCACTGCGCGAGGGCGGATGCGAACTCCACGATGGCGTCGGCCGTCTGTCCGATGGAATCGAGCTCGACAAACTCGTCCGCGGCATGTTCGTTCGCGCCCGACACGCCCAGCACGGGGACCGGGACGCCGAGCGCCTTCCAGTGACGCGAATCCGTGGCTCCGCAGATGCGTGTGATCGGGATCTCCCTGCCGAGCGCGGCGGACATCGTGCGCTGAAGGAGCGTGAAGACCGGGCCGTCCTTGTCGAACTCCACCGGCGGGATGTCCTCTCCGAGCGTGATCTCGCAGCCTGTAGTCTCGCGCAGGGTGTTCAGCACGGTCTCGCGCGAAGCGGCGTCGACGAGGCGGAAATTGAGGGTCATGGAGGCTTCGCCGGGGATCTGGTTCGGGGCGTTCCCGGCGGACGTCATGCACGCCGCGAGCGTGTTCCGCCAGTCGTCCTCGCTGGCCGGATTATCCCAGGCGGCGCGGAACTTCGCATAGCCCGCAGTGAGCTTGTCGATCGGATTCTCGCTCTTCCACGGATACGCGGCGTGCCCGGCGCGCCCTTTCGCGGTCAGATGCACCACGAGCACGCCTTTCTGCGCGTACACGATGGAGTCGTCGCCGGAATCGAGGATCAGGACGGCATGCTTCGCCGTGTAACCGAGGTCGACCATGTGTTTCGTGGTCCTGCCCCCGGTCTCCTCGTCGGCGGAGAAGACCGCCGCGACGTGCGTTTTCGCCGCGAGCAGGATTTGCGCCAGGCAGACGGCATTCCCGAGGCAGTCGCACGTGCCGCGCGCGTACATCCGGCCGCCGCGCACGGCCGGCTCGAACTGTTCGTCCGCGGCGGGGACCACGTCCATGTGCGAATTGAGGATGATGTCGGGCGTGCCGGATTCGCGGTTCGAGGCGTAGAGGATCAGCCGCCCCTCGAACTCCTCGGTCCGGCAAAAGACGCCGCGCGCCTGCAGAAAGTCGCGCATGACGGCGGTCGCGGCGTTCACGCGCTCCGGGTCGGTCGTGACGGGACGCGTGCGGATGAGGGATTCAAGCAGGGCGATATAGTCGTTCATGGGATGCTCCGGGGTTGCGGTGAAAAGATGTCACAATACTATAGCCGGACGGACGGAAAAGTCAAGCTCACGGCGCGGTCAGGATGGCGGTTTCTCCCACGCGCATCGGGATCGTGAACTCCGTGCCTTCGACCAGGCGGTATTGGGGCCAGACCTGACTCCAGACCATCGGAGTGCGCGTGCGGAGTTTGAGCGTGTCGGAACGAACCGCCTTGATCTCCGCCCGGACGAGCCTGCCCTGTTTCCACTGGGCGGAGACGACGAATCCGCCGTACACGCGCAGGCCGCTGAACGAGCCGTCGGGCCACTCGGGCAGATCGACCGGGAGCAGGAGGACGCCGCCGGAATCGTTCTGCACGAACATCTCGCACATCGCGCCGACGATCCCTAGGTTGCCGTCGATCTGGAACGGCGGATGCGTGGTGAAGAGGTTTTCGAGCGTGTTGTAGCGCAGGAGGCTGTTGACCATGTCGGTCGCCTGCTTCCCGTCGCCGAGCCGCGCCCAAAGCGCCGCCCGCCACGGCCACGTCCACGACCTCCGCGCGTCTCCGGTCAGGGCGCGTCCTTCGAGCGAGACCCGGGCGGCTTTGAAGAGCTCCGGCGTCTTCACGGCGTCAATGGAGCTGCCGGGATACACGGCGAAGAGGTGCGAGGTGTGGCGGTGTTCGTCGCCCTTCACGTCGCGGTCGGTCTCCCATTCCTGAAGCTGGCCCCAGGAACCGATCTTGTTCCCGAGCAGATGCTCCCGGACATCCCTGGCGTGCGCCACGTTCTGATCCGGGTAGCGGTACACCTTGCCGATCTTCAGCCGGGTGATGATGTCGATATACTGGTCGAAGAACTCCGTCACGATCTGCTGGTCGTGCGTCACGCCGTCCTCCGTCGGGCCGTGTTCGGGCGACCAGCCCTGCGGGACGACCAGCGTGCCGTCGTCGCGTTTCTTGAGGCGGCGGAACCAGAACTCCGCCACGCCCATGTAGTACGGCCAGGCTTCATAATACAGGAAATTGATGTCGCGGCCGTACTGCCAGTGCCGGTAGAAATGCTGGGCGAACCACGCCGAGCTCGGCCAGTTCCAGCGCCAGCCGCCCGCGCCGTAGATGTTCATGCTGGTGCGGAACGTGAAGCCGTGATTCAGTTTTTCGTTCGGGATATCGGGGAACGCGGTCCGGGTGTCCCAATACGCGCCCTCGACCGATGCGAAGAGCAGATCGAACAGCGGCTCGTGACATTCGGCGAGGTTCGCGGGCTCAGCGCCCCAGTAGTTCATCTGGAGGTTGATGTTCGTGTGGTAGTCGCTGTGCCAGGCTGGCGTGTTCGAGTTGTTCCAGATGCCCTGCAGATTCGCCGGGAGCGAGCCGGGGCGGCTGGACGCGATCAGCAGGTAGCGGCCGTACTGGAACATCAGCGCGACGAGCGCGGGGTCGGTCTTTCCCTCGCGACAGCGACGCACGCGTTCGGCGAGCGTGAGCCGTTCGAGCGCGGGATCGCCGCCCAGATCGAGCTTCACGCGATCGAAGAGCGATC
>JAFYBD010000231.1 GCA_017540385.1 Lentisphaeria bacterium | reverse complement strand
TCCTGCCGGTCCTGTACCGGGAGTTTCCGCGCGCCCGGGCCGGTATCCTGACGGCCATCAGCGCCGTCGCCGACGATGCCGCAGCGCTGGACTCCATGGCCGAAGACGCGTTGAAGCAGGCGCTCCGCCCCGGCAATACCCTGGATCTGGCGGCGCTGTCCGCCATGCCCCCGGCGCTGCTGCCGCGCGTGCTGCGTCTGTGGCTGGACGGGCAGATACCCGACCGCCATCTGATCAAACGCCTCCGTCAGCTGCTGGACCGTCCCGGGGGCTTCACGCGTCCGGGCCGGATCACGGTCTCCGGCGGCGCGGTGTTCCGCTGGCGCTGCGGCCGTCTCCATGCCGGCGAATCCCCGGCCCGACGCGAGTCCGCGGAGCCGGTTTCCTGGGATTACCGAACGGTTCCGACGGTCCGGTTCGGGCACATGGTGCTGCGGTTCCGCGGAGAGACCTGCGAAGGATCCATGCCCTCCGGGATCGAAGCCGCGCTCTTCGCCGCCGACGATTTCCCCCGCACGCTCCTGATCGCGCCGCGCCGTCCGGGCGACGCCATGACGCCGTTCGGCGCATCGTCTCCGGTCCCGCTGAAAAAACTCTTCACGGACGCCCGGGTCCCGTCGGACGAACAGCCGCTCCGGCCGGTGATCCGCGACAATTCCGCGCCGGACGAGATCCTGTGGATACCCGGCGTGCGGCGGTCGGCTCTTTATCCTGTGAAAAAACGCGGGGGAAAGACTCCCGGCCTGCTGTTTTCCTCGGAACCCCTCGTCGATGTGACGGCCGCGGTCATCGGTCGGAAAGACGGACGGATCCTGGTATGTTCGCGTCCGGCGGGCACGCATCTCGCGGGCAAATGGGAGTTTCCCGGCGGCAAGATCGAACCGGGTGAGACCCCCGAGGACTGCATCCGGCGCGAAATCCGCGAGGAACTGGCCATGGAGATCGCGGTCGGGCCGGTCCTGACGGTCATGGAGCACGATTACGGCGTGAAATATGTCCGCGTGACTTTTTTCGCCGCCGTTTCCGACGATTTCCCGGTCGCGGAGGACGGTCAGAAGTTCCGCTGGGTGAAACCCGAAGCGCTTGAAAGGGTGGCATTTCTGGACGCGGACCGCCCGGTCGCGGCGGAAATCCAAAAAAATTCGAAAAAAATATCCGGTATATACAATAAGATTCGCACCGGAAACGTTATTTGGGTATCAAGGCAACCGTAATGGAATTTCGAGATTATGGCGAATGATAAAACTGACATGGAGCTGATCCTGGAATTCCAGAGCGGGGCAAACGCCGCCTTTGATGCTCTTTACGAACGGTACAGGCTGCCGCTCTACGCCTACGTGAACCGGCTGATGCAGGGGCACGGAGGCCAGACCGACGACGTGTTCCAGCAGACATGGATCCGGGCGATCGACAAATTGTCCGGATACCGCGATCAGGAGAAGTTCTCCGCGTGGCTCATGCGGATCGCCCACAACCTCATCATCGACTATTACCGCTCCCTGAAACGGAGGGCTGAGGACGAGTTGGACGACAATTTCGGAGACACGGTGGAGGATTCCTCCCGCGAGACGCCGTGGAGCGCCATGGATGAACGGACCCGGGCCAAGGTTCTGAACCGCGCCCTGAATTCGCTCACTCCCGAGCTCCGGGAGGTCTTCCTGCTGCGGAGGGAGAACGTCCCCTTTCAGCAGATCGCGAAGATCCAGAACTGCTCGGTCAATACGAGCCTGGCCCGCATGAGATATGCCATCAAACAGCTTACCAATAAACTGAAAGACTGGGAAACCGACCATTCCGAGGTGAAACCATGAACATTTGTGAATTTATTCAAGAGAAGATTGCCGCCGGCGAATTCGACGACAATGTCTCGGCTCATCTTCGCATTTGTCACGAGTGCAAAGAATTTGCCGACGAACTCGACCGTTTCCTCTCCTGCGATCTGCCGGATGCCGGCGCTCCGTCCCATGACGTCGAAACCGCCATCCGCGCCTATGCGGCTGAGGCGGCCGAAGCGAATCGTCTGCTTTCCTGCGAGCTTCCCGAAGTCGGCGGGCCCTCCGCGGCCGTCGACGAGGCCATCCGCGCCTATGCGGCTGAGACGGCCGAAGCGAACCGTCTGCTTTCCTGCGAACTTCCCGAAGTCGGCGAGCCCCCCGCGGCTGTCGACTCCGCCATCCGCGCTTACGCCGCGAAGGCTTCCGCAAAGGCCGCGCAGCGCAAGTCCGGCCTCGCCAAGGCGTTCCGTATCTGGATCCCCGCGGCTGCCGCACTGGCCGTCTGCTTCCTCTTCTACTTCGACCCGATGGGCAAGCAGCAGGAGCCTCTGGCGATGCCGACGCACGCGACCGTGGCCGGCGACTGGACCGGTGCCGTGATGGACGGCGAGTTCGCGCAGGTCTCCCTGGAACTCACCAATTCGATGGAGAACCTCTCGCTCTCCGACACCGATCTGCTGATCGCCCAGCTCGAAGCGGATTTCGCCGCCTACATGGAGAATTGACGTCCGCCTGACAAGCCCCGCCGACTGGAGGACCTATGAAACTTTACCGGACCATCCTGCTTGCCCTGATCTGCTCATCCGTTTCCTGGACCCTGACTGCCCAGGATGCGGCGTCTTCGTCCGACAAACCGAAGGACGACGCGGAGAAGAAGACCGAAGACAAGGCCCCCACCGGGCGGCCGCCGTTCGTCTTCGGCGGCATCCCCGGGCAGGGCCAGGGACAGAACCCGTGGATGTTCGGCGCTCCCGCCGGGCAGAACGATTCCTCGCGGAATAATAAGGAAAAGGGGCAGGACGGCGACAAGAATAATACCAATCGCAACGGTAACCCGTGGCAGATGGGGCAGATGCCCGGCGTCGGCGGAGGGAATCCCTTCGGCGGTGCTCCCGGCGGCGGTTTCGGCGGCGGCTTTGGCGGCGGTCCCGGCATGGGC